>JAAYSB010000164.1 GCA_012518475.1 Intrasporangiaceae bacterium
CTGGAGAACGACGACGACACCGACCCGGTCACCCAGCCGCCGACGTCGGTCCTCGACCAGTCCTACGAGGGCTACGAAGAGGTCGAGGCCGAGTCCGACGAGGACGCCTGGGAGATGACCGGCCGCTGAGCCGCTCGATGTATGGAAAAGCGGTGCTTCAGAGCCTTCTGAAGCACCGCTTGTCCATACGTGGACCGTCCGTGTGGGAGGGGCCTACTCGACGGGGGCCGGTTCGGCCTCGGCGTCGGTGTGCGACTGGGAGAGGACCTCGGCGATGTCCTGGACGAACGCCTCGGTCTCCTCGTTGCCGCTGACCGGCCCGCCGGCGAGCAGCCCATCGGCACCGAGGAGCACCGCTGAGGAGGTGGCCGGGATCTCGAGGGCCTCCCAGGCCTTGGCACGCGGGTCGAAGTAGAGGCGCTCCTTGACGCCCTCGATCCCCAAGTCGCCCAGCTGATACGTCTGGACCCCGAGGACCCGGACCGCCGGGAGCATCTCGTCCCACGCCTGCAGCCGGCCCCAGGACACCTTCGTCGACGCACACCCGCAGTTGACGAAGACGAGGAGGACCGGCCCCGTCATCGTCAGTTCCCGCAGCGAGACCGCGTTGTTCTCTGTGTCGAGCAGGAACGCGTCCGGGATCGGCTTGCGGACATACTCGAGCTCGTCCAGCTCGCCCGGCTCCACCGCCGTCACGGTGCCGGGCTGCGGGTGGTCATGGGCGTGCTTGCCCTTGCCGAAGATCTCCTGCCACACGGACGGACCGTAGTTCGCCGGAGCGATGATGAACCACAGCATGAGGGCCAGGTAGAGGACCGTGCCGAAGATCCAGAGCTCCCGGTCGGTGACGTCCTCGAAGAGCGTCCACGCCGTGACGTCCTGGACCCACGTCATCCACAGGAAGACGAGGGAGCCGAGGACGAGGAGGGTGTTGCGGACGACGGTCTTCCACGTGACCCGCTGGTCGCCGATCCTCCCGAAGCAGCCGCACGAGGGGCGGGGGGTGAACGTCATGGCCCGGGCGATGATGACCCAGTAGGAGAGGAACAGTCCGAGTGCCAGGATCGCGGCGACGCGGGCGAGCGGCAGCCACGGGCTGAGCATCAGGAGCGCGAGGACGATCTCACCGGGGGGCAGCGCCTTGCTCACGAACGTCGGGTTGAGCCACTCCGGGAGGCGCAGCAACCGCACGGCGCTCGCGGTCGACGCGGGGGCCGCGAGCTTCGCGATCGCGCTGATCACGAGGACGAGGATGAGGGTGACAGGGACCAGGGTCAGGGCCGGAGCGACAGCAGACACCTCGCCATTATCCCTGCTCCTGTGCGCGCCGCCCGGCGCGGTCCTAGTCTTGCTCCATGCCCCTTCGTTATGCGGACGAGATCGCGGACGATCCGTTCGCCACGCCGAGCCGGATGCAGTGGTTCCGCAAGATCGCCAGGGACCAGCCGTCGGCGACCCTGCTCGCCGCCCAGCTCATCGGTCTCGTCGTGCTGCCGTTCATCGCGCCGACGACCTACGGCCGCGTTGCCGTGTCGATCTTCGGCGCCCTCGTGCTGCTCCTCGCGATGCGGACCATCCGCAGCAGCCCGGCCCTGACCTGGATGGCCATCCTCATCGGTGTCCCGGCCCTGGCACTCGAGGTGTGGGGCGCACTCGACCCGACCAACACGGTCGCCGTGGTCGGCGGGCACACCCTCCTGGGGATCTTCTACTTCTACACGGCCTACGGGCTCGTCGCATACATGTTCGAGGACCACTGGGTCACCAAGGACGAGCTGTGGGCGGTCGGTGCGTGCTTCACCGTCATCGCCTGGGGGTTCGCGTACCTCTACCATGCGGTGCAGAACCTCTTCCCGGGCAGCTTCGCCTCGTCGACGGGACAGTCGATCCTCACGTGGCAGGAGATGCTCTTCGTCTCGGTGTCGAACTTCACCGGGGTCGGGCTCTCCGACGTCCTGCCGGTCCTGCCGCACGCGCAGGCGATCGTCATGGTCGAGCAGATCGCTGGAGTCCTCTACATCGCCATGGTCATCTCCCGGCTGGTGGCGCTCACGGTCCTCAAGAACCGGTGATGCTGCGGGGAAGGGTCTCCGTGCGCGACTACAGTTGGTGTCATGCCCACGGTTGATCAGCAGCGCACCGTTGCGCTGGTCACCCTCGGCTGCACCCGCAACGAGGTCGACAGCGAGGAGCTGGCCGGGCGGCTCGCCGACGGCGGGTGGACCCTCGTCGAGAACGTCGACGAGGCCGATGTCGCCGTCGTCAACACGTGCGGGTTCATCGAGCAGGCCAAGAAGGACTCCATCGACGTCATCCTCGAGGCCTCCGAGGCCAAGGAGACCGGCCGCACCCAGGCCGTTGTCGCCGTCGGGTGCCTCGCCCAGCGCTACGGCACCGAGCTCGCGGCGGAGCTGCCCGAGGCCGATGCCGTCCTCGGCTTCGACTCCTATGCCGACATGTCCGCCCAGCTCACCGCGATCCTCGAGGGGGACCGTCCGGCGGCGCCGACGCCGGGGGACCGGCGCCACCTCCTCCCACTCACCCCCGTCGCGCGTCAGGAGGCGAGCGCCGCGGTGGCGATCCCGGGCCACGGCGGGCGAGCGACGCATACCCCATCGGACCTGCCGGAAGGCCTCGCCCCGGCGAGCGGACCTCGGGTGGTGCGCCGGCGGCTGGAGCAGCGGCCGTGGGCGCCGCTGAAGATCGCGAGCGGGTGCGACCGGCGGTGCAGCTTCTGCGCGATCCCGATGTTCCGCGGTGCATTCCTCTCGCGCCATCCCGACGACGTCGTCGCCGAGGCCGAGTGGCTCGGCCGGCACGGGGCGCGCGAGCTGTTCCTCGTCTCGGAGAACTCGACCTCGTACGGCAAGGACCTCGGTGACCTCGGCGCGCTCGACGCGCTGCTGCCGCGGCTCGTGGCGGTCGACGGCGTCGACTGGGTGCGGGTCAGCTATCTCCAGCCGGCCGAGGTGCGACCGCAGCTGCTCGACGCGATGGCTGCGACGGCTGGGGTGGTGCCGTGGTACGACCTGTCCTTCCAGCACTCCAGCCCGTCCGTGCTGCGGCGGATGCGGCGCTTCGGCGGGTC
>JAAYSB010000165.1 GCA_012518475.1 Intrasporangiaceae bacterium
ATAGCGTCTCGATGGCACGACGAAGGCCGGGCCCCACCGTGATGGTGGGACCCGGCCTTTGTCAGGTGATACCGGCGCGAGGACCCGCCTCAGCCTGCGACGACGTCGAGGACAACCTTCGCCTGGACCTCGGGGTGGAGGCGGACGAGGGCGGTGTACTCGCCGACGGTCTTGATCGACGTCGGGACCTCGATCTTGCGCCGGTCGAGCTCCGGGCCACCGGCGGCCTTGACGGCAGCGGCGATGTCGGCGGTCGAGACGGCGCCGAAGAGGCGACCCTCCTTGCCGGCGTGCGCCGCGACGGTGACGGGCGCGCCCTCGAGGCGGGCCTTGTACTCCTCGGCCTGCTCGAGCGACTTCACGGCGCGGGACTCACGGCCCTTGGCGATCGCGTCGACCTGCTTCTGGCCTCCCTTGGTCCACGCGGTCGCCAGACCACGAGGCATGAGGAAGTTGCGGGCGTAGCCGGGCTTGACGTCGACGACGTCGCCGGCGGTGCCGAGGCCGGAGACCTCGTGGGTGAGAATGACCTTCATTGTCTGCGGTTCCTTTCCTGCTTCTCTCGAAGTTCAGCTCAGCGAGAGGAGCTGGAGTACGGGAGAAGAGCCATCTCGCGGGCGTTCTTCACGGCCTGCGCGATCAGGCGCTGCTCCTGGACCGAGACACCGGTCACCCGGCGCGCGCGGATCTTGCCGCGGTCCGAGATGAACTTCCGCAGCAGCGCGGTGTCCTTGTAGTCGATGTTCTCGATCTTGGCGACCTTGAGCGGGTTCGCCTTCTTCTTGGGCTTGCGAATGGCGGGCTTGGCCATCGTGGTGCTCTCCTTCTTCGGATGAGCCCGAGCTTCGCTCGGGATGGGGTGTAACGATTTTCAGATGTATGCGGTGCTCGGCTCCCTCACGGAGCGAGACCGGAACTGCTCACGGGGCGTGAGCCGAGAGACGGATCAGAACGGGGGCTCGTCGTAGGACGGTGCGCTGTTCCAGCCGCCGCCCTGCTGACCACCCTGGCCGCCCTGACCACCCTGCTGCTGGCCGCCCTGGGGCGGACCGCCCCAGCCGCCCTGCTGCTGGCCGCTCTGGCTGCCGCCGGTCGCCCACGGGTCGTCCTGACCCTGGCCGCCGCCGTAGCCACCGCCGCCACCGCCGCTGCGCTGGCCCTTGGTGACCTTGGCCGTGGCCCACTTCAGCGACGGGCCGACCTCGTCGACCTGCATCTCCATGACGCTGCGCTTCTGACCGGTCTCCTTGTCGTCCCAGGAGCGGGAGACGAGACGGCCGGTGACGATGACGCGGTCACCACGGTGGAGGGACTCGGCCACGGACTCGGCCGCCTCGCGCCACACGGAGCAGCGCATGAAGAGGGTCTCCCCGTCCTTCCACTCGTTGCTCTGCCGGTCAAAGCTGCGCGGCGTCGAAGCGACGGTGAAGTTCGCGACCGCCGCACCCGAGGGGGTGAAACGGAGCTCGGGGTCGCCGGTGAGGTTGCCGACAACAGTGATGAGAGTGTCTCCAGCCATGTGCGTGTCCTTCGCTCTTAGTTCCGGATCGTTCAGTGAGTGATTCGAGCTGGTGAGAGATCTGCTCAGGCGCCGGGGCGGAAGAGCTTGGTCCGCAGGACCGACTCGTTGAGGCCGAGCTGGCGGTCCAGCTCCTTGGCCGTAGCCGGCTCGCAGGTGAAGTTGACGACGGCATAGATGCCCTCGGCGTGCTTCTTGATCTCGTAGGAGAGACGACGGCGACCCCAGATGTCGATGTTGTCGACGGTGCCACCATCGGTCGTGATGACCTTGAGGAACTTGTCGAGCGAGGTGCTGACGGTCCGCTCTTCGGTCTCCGGGTCAAGGATGACCATGAGCTCGTACTGACGCATGCTGATAACCCAGCCTCCTTCGGTCTTGACGGTCACGGTCCTTCCGTGACAGGAGGGTTGCACGGCCCACCGACAGAGCCTCGTCGGTCGACTCCGAACCGGGCCGACCGCGGGGCTCGTGCGCGCCTACCCCCTGATGGCAGGGCGGGATGCGCTCACGCGCGGTGAACCTCACAAGGGTACCCGCTGGGCCACCGCTGGGGCGAACTCAGCACGGTGGTCGGACCGGGGACCGTAGCGGGCGTTCTCGATGACGCCCCACACGAGGTAGGCGATGGCCCCCACGCGCAGTGCGAGGAAGAGTGCGTACCAGCCACCCGGAAGCCCGCGGTCAGCGTTCTCCAGACCCCCGAGATACGGCCAGACCATGGCGAAGTAGACGACCTCCACACCGGCCCAGATGAGCAGGTCCCGCCGGGGCAGGGACGACATCGCCACCAGGGGCACAAGCCAGAGGGACGCCTGCACCGGGATGGCCGGAGCGGTGAGTAGGACGACGGCCACGCCGACGAGGGCGAGGTCGGCGAGCGACGGCCGGAACGGCTGCCGGGCGAGCCAGTGGGGCAGGACGATCGCGATCGCCCAGCCGAGCAGGGAGATCACGGTCATGGCGGTCGGCGACACCACGGCTACCTCGAGGAGCTGCCTGATCCACGCGGGCGCGGACCCGGAGCCGGACGTGCTCGCGACCGTGGGCAGCACCCAGAGCGATCCATAGCTCGGCACGGCCCGCCACCACCCGAGGACCGGCTCGGTGAGGGCACTCGTCCCGGACAGCCCCACGGCCACCACGCAGACGAGTGCCCTCACCGA
>JAAYSB010000166.1 GCA_012518475.1 Intrasporangiaceae bacterium
GCGGAGAACGACGGCATGTGCCAGCCGACGGTCTCCATACCGTCAGCGGCCAGCGTCGTCTTCTGGGGCAGGCCGAACCAGGGTGCGTCACCGACCCCGGAGTAGTCCCAGCGGTAGTGCGTCGTCGCCTCGGTGGCGCCACCGAGCACGGAGGTGATCTGGCCGACGGTGTTGTCCAGGACCCACGACAGCGCGGTGCCGAAGATCAGAGCGAGGAAGACCGAGATGCGGGAGATGAAGCCGCGGAAGGCGACGGCGACGACGATCGTGAAGAGCATGGTGGCGAGCGCGACCCACTGGTCCTGCGGCCAGTAGATGTTGGCGACGACCGGGGCGAGGTTGAAGCCGATGAGCATGACGACCGCGCCGGTGACGACGGGCGGCAGCACCTTGTGCAGGAGGCCGGCGCCCATGAAGTGGATGAGGACACCCACCGCGGCGAGGATGAGACCGGCGACGAAGATCGCACCGGTGACCTCAGAGGAGTCGCCACCCTGGGCACGGATCGCCGCGACACCACCGACGAAGGCTGCAGAGGTTCCGAGATAGCTCGGCACCTTGCCCTGGACGATGAGCAGGAAGAGCACGGTCGCGATACCGCTCATCATGATCGCGAGCTGCGGGTTCAGACCCATGACGAGCGGGAAGACGAAGGTCGCACCGAACATCGCGACGACGTGCTGGGCACCGAGGCCGATCGTCTTGCCCCACGGGAGCCGCTCGTTGGGGGCGACGACACCACCGGAGGCCACCCGCTCGGGGCTCACTTCTTTCCAACCGAATCCGAGTGCCATCGGCGGATCCTCTCTAAGCGGGAGCCTCGTCCTGGTGACCCGGCTCACTAAGGAATATGGATACAGGGAACCTACGCTGATATGTGGGACCTCTGGCTGGCAATCTCTGACAGCCGACCTGGTGTTCGGTTGGCACTCTTGCGCAACTCCGGTCTGTGGTGGCCGGGCGGGTGACGTGGGGTGAGGAGTGAGAGGTCGTTGAACACTCCTTTACTCAGATGCCCCTCATCTCGTGGATCTTCAGCGCGAGAGCGAGGGTGAGCCGCAGCTGCGGGTCGGAACCGAACGGGCCGAGCATCCGCTCGAGCTTGGCGATCCGGTAGCGCAGGGTGTTGTAGTGGAAGAACAGCAGCCGGGCGGTCTCGGCGACGTTCATGTTGGTGTCGAGGAGCACCGACAGGGTCCGCCGCAGGTCGGCGTACTCTGGGGAGGCGTCCGTCGCGAGCTCACCGAGGGACTCGGTGACGAACCGGCGCAGGTCGGCACTGTCCGGGATGAGGGCCAGGAGCCGGTAGATGCCGAGATCGTCGAAGTGTGCGACGGCCGACGTGCCCTGCATCTGTCGGCCGACCGCGACCGCCTTGAGTGCCTCCTCGTAGGCCTGGGGGAGCCGGTCCAGCGAGGTCACCGGACGGGAGACCCCCGTGGCGAAGGTCCGACGACCCCCGCCGCCGTCCCCGGAGACCTCACGGACGACATCGCCCACAGCCCGCATGATCGTCGCGTTGTCCGGCAGGTTCGGGGTGCCGCCGGCATCTCCCGAGCCGGTTGATGTGGCCGACGTGCCCGAGCCGGACCGGCTGTCCGGGGCCGCGCCTTTCGTGCTCGGGCCGATCGATCCGCTCGTGGGGCTCGGAAGGGGGAAGAGACCGACGACCTCCTGGCTGAAGCCGGCCACCGGGATGCTTCCGTCCCGGGTCCCGACGGCGTTGACCCAGGCACGCACGAACCGCTGTTGCAGCGTGCGGACCTCCTCGGGGGTGCGCTGGGTGTTCGCGTCGTCCTCGTCGGTCTCTGCCACGACGACGACGAGGGGTCGGTCGATGTTCCAGCCGAGGGATGCGGCGTGCGCCACCGCCTCGGCCTGCTGTCCGGCCCGTCCGGTGAGGGCGTCCCGGAGGAACTCTGCGCGGTACTTGCTCTCGACGGCCGAGACCGCCTGCTCCTTGGTGATGGCCAGGGCGGCCACGGTGGCTGCGCGCTGGAGGAGGTGGATGTCCTCCTCGTCGAGGCGTCGGTCGAGGGAGAACGCGGCGATCCTGCCCAGCTCCCCGGAGCCGGCCAGGATTCGCACCATCGCACGGCGCAGCTGCTCGCCGCCTCCGGTGCGCAGCCCGACGGGCTCCGCCTCGACGATCAGCCGTCC
>JAAYSB010000167.1 GCA_012518475.1 Intrasporangiaceae bacterium
CGGGCCTTCGGGACAAGCCGTTGGCAATGAGCCAAGCCGGCCGCAGTGTTGGTCACCCGGTAATGATGAGTCCATGGTCACTCGCGAACCTCTTAAACGCGCTCGCTTGAGCCTCTCTGCGGCTGGACCGCCAAGCACAGCGACGACCTGATCGGCATGCAACTCGATGCATGCGCCACCCTCGAAGACGAGGGTCGGGCGACTCTGCATCCAGGGCGGGAACTGTCTACGATCTGGGAGGAACGACTTTGGTATGGCTATCGCGCAGCGCACACCATCGTCTCGACGCCAGAGGTTGTCACCCTGCTGGGGGTGACACAGATCGGCCCTGGCGGTTTCTCCGTCACGGCGAAGTTTGATGTAGCCCTCCCGTAGGACGCCGTCCTCCCGGTGCGGCGACCGCTATCGACACTGGAAGCAACATCCGACTTTGCCGCGCTGAGCGTGGCCGCACGCTATTGCCGGACTCAGATCGGGTGACACAGCGTCGCAGGCGCCCGCGCTTCGCTTAGAGGGTGAAGTGGCCCGGGGGGGAGGCTGCGTACGACACAGAACTCGTTGCCCTCGGGGTCGGTCATGACGACCCAGCTGGAGTTGGCGGGTGCGAGATCGGTGGCCACGGCGCCGAGAGCCTGCAGGCGGGATACCTCCCCGGCTTGGTCGTCGTCGATCGGTGAGATGTCCAAGTGGAGCCGGTTCTTGCCGGACTTCGGCTCCGGAACCCGGACAAAGACCAGGCCCGGGGCGGCAGGACGGAACCAAGAGCCGCGAGGTACTCCTCATCACTGCCCGCACCGGGTCCGATCTCGACCAGGTCCTCGCGCTCGTCCAGGACCTGGTAACCGATGGCTGCCGCCCAGAACCGAGCGAGGGTGGCCGGGCCGGCGCAGTCGATGGCGCACCCTTCGAGGCGTGAGGTCATGCACCACGTCTGGCCACCACAATTCGAAGAAGGCCACTGATTTCTCCGAGCAGTCAGACCGTCGAAGTCACGAGCAACGACGCGCGCACAAGCCGCGTCACGCGCATCGCCTCAGTGACTATTGTGTACACCCGGCCGCCGCCACCACAATCGCGGATGAGGGGTCGACGAGCCAGAGGAGCAGGCATCGGCCTGCTGGTTGGAATCGCGCTCAACCTCCTCCTCATCGGCCTCCCCACGATCCTCTCGGGTGACACCTACGAGATCGGCGACTCGATGGTCTTCATGGGAGTGCCCATCTTGATTGTCAGCCTCGCTGCGGGCGCCCTCATCGGGGCACCTCACGCACGCACCCGACCGCAGCCATTCCGGTGATGAGTCCCTAGGCGTCACTTCTCGACGTCTGCTCGGGGCACGCACCGCTCTGCCCGCGTCCAAGGACGCACTGTCATGCCGCTGTCGGGACGTAAGCGGCCGCTCGTAGAGTGGGTACATGCCTGAGAGTCCGTCGGCTACATGCCTGTTCTGCGAGATCTCGCGCGACAGCGCAGAGGCGAGCATCGCCGCTAGTGACGAACTGACCGTGGCCTTTATGGACGCATACCCCGTCGCCCCTGGGCACGTGCTCATCGTTCCCCGCCGGCACGTTTCCTCGTTGGATGACCTTGGACCTGACGAGGGTGCCGCATTGTGGGACATGACGCAGGTGATGGCCCGGAGGGTCAAGGCGAAGCACGCACCGGCGGTGAATCTGCACCTGTCCGACGGCGCAGAGGCCGAGCAGGATATTGCGCACGTGCACATGCACGTTGTTCCACGGCATAGGGACGACGCTGTCGCGATCGAGCTGCCGGGCACGCGCGCGACAAGGGACGAGCTCGACCGCGCTGCCGCATCGCTTGCCGATGACTGACCGTTCGCTATTGCCGCGTATCGGTCTGCCGAGCGGCGGGCTGCTCGGATGCGGATCAATTTGCCTATCGCAGTTGGACCCCGACTTCTGCTGCGACTTTCTCGACCATCGAGGTGAGCCGGTCGACCCGGGCGGGCATGGTGACTCGGTAGTTGGCGATCGTGAGAAGGCCTGGACCGACGAAGGCCCAGGCTCGGGCACGGGTCCAGGTCGCGTCGTCGACTCTGGACGCACGACGGAATGCTTCACGGCCTGGAGCATCGAAGATGCTCTAGGCATAGAGCAGGTCGATGGAGCGGTCACCGACCCCGATGCCGCCGAAGTCGATCACGCCGGCCAGCTGTCCGTCCTCGTGAACCAGGACGTTCTCCTCAGACATGTCGGTGTGGACCCAGCACGGGGCCTCGGAGGCCGGAGGGACATCTCGTAGTCGCTGCCAAGCCGTGCGGACACTGGTTGGATCGAAGAGGTCGGTGAGCTCGGCTGCCGCTTGCTCAGTCCAGCTGTCGATGGTGTCCGTGACAGGTTCCCCACAGCGGTAGCCCCAGCGCTCGGGTCCGGGTGCGACATCGGTGACGTCGATGTCGTGCAGGCTCTGGAGGAACTCTCCTAGGGACTCTGCGAGGAGCAGCCGGCGGGACTCTCCGAGAGCGAGAGGCAACTCTCCAGGCAGCCACGAGACGACCGACCATGGTCGAGGGAAGTCGTCGCTCGGCTGCCCGACCACGACGATCTCCGGTACGGCGGCGGGTAAACCGGGCGCGAGATGGGGAAGCCACGCCACCTCGTTCTCCAGATCAACCACGTAGTCGGACGAGCGAGGCATCCGGATCGTCAGCGTCTCGCCGACCCGGAATACCCAGTTGCTGCTCCCCGACGCTGGGCTGGGTCGGATATGTAGGTGCGCAAGGTCTGGCGCCTGGTCGTGCAGGAGAAGCCTCACGAGCTCCGGCTGCGGCACAGGAGCGGCAGCGTCAGGGACGGTGTTCATGGGTACAGGGTCTTCGGCCACCGCGTTGCGGGGCAACTCATTTCCCGCACGGTCCGTTCATGCCGCACTGAGCGTGGCTCAGACCTGTCCTCTCCAGGACGTTCTGGGTCGAGGTGGGCATGGTCACGACGGTCTGTGGCCGATCCCACACTGCTTCGGTCCCAGCCACGCGGACTTTGGTGGACTGAAGTGGACTCTTCGCTATTGGACGTATGTTGCACGAACGGGCCTTCGGAAAGGCCCTGCAGCCCTCTGACCTGCACAAACATCGGTCGGGCTGACAGGATTTGAACCTGCGACCCCCTGACCCCCAGTCAGGTGCGCTACCAAACTGCGCCACAGCCCGTGGCTGCTCTCCGAGGAGAGCGACCGTCAGATTACCCCACCATGACGTGGTGAGCGTAATCCGTTCCGGTGAGGGCGGGTCCGGCTATCGGCTGCGCTTCTCGCGGACCCGGACGGATACCTCGATCGGGGTGCCCTCGAAGCCGAACTCCTCCCGGAGGCGACGCTCGACGAAGCGGCGATAGCCGGCCTCGATGAAGCCCGAGGCGAAGAGAACGAAGCGCGGCGGACGGGTCGAGGCCTGCGTGGCGAAGAGGATCCGGGGCTGCTTGCCGCCGCGGACCGGGTGCGGGTGGGCGGCGACGACCTCGCCCAGGAAGGCGTTGAGCCGGCCTGTGGAGATGCGGGTGTCCCAGGACTCCAGGGCCCGCTCGATGGCCGGCACGAGCTTCTCGACGTGGCGGCCGGTCTGCGCCGAGATGTTCACCCGCGGCGCCCACGGGATCTGGACGAGCTCCCGGTCGATCTCGCGCTCGAGGTAGTAGCGGCGCTCCTCGTCGGTGGTGTCCCACTTGTTGTAGGCGATGACGAGGGCGCGTCCGGCGTCGATGACCTGCTGGACGACGCGGATGTCCTGCTCGGCGATCGATTCCCCCGCGTCGATGAGGACGACGGCGACCTCCGCCTTCTCCAGGGCGGTCTGGGTCCGCAGGGACGCATAGAAGTCGGCACCACGGGTCTGGTGGACGCGACGGCGGATTCCGGCGGTGTCGACGAACCGCCAGGTCTTGCCACCGAGCTCGATGAGCTCGTCGACGGGGTCGCGGGTCGTGCCGGCGACATTGTCGACCACCACCCGGTCCTCGCCGGCGAGCTTGTTCAGGAGGGAGGACTTGCCGACGTTGGGCCGCCCGATCAGGGCGACCCGGCGGGGCCCGCCCTCGAGATCGATGCCACCGTGGGCGGAGAACTCCGGCAGGACCTCGAGCACGGCGTCGAGCATGTCGCCGCTCCCCCGGCCGTGCAGGGCCGAGACCGGCCAGGGCTGGCCGAGTCCGAGGTTCCACAAGGCTGCGGCATCAGCCTCGAAACGTTGGTCGTCGACCTTGTTGGCGACGAGGACGACAGGCTTGCCGGAACGACGCAGCAGTCGCACGACAGCCTCATCGTCGTCGGTGGCACCGATGACCGCGTCGACGACGAACATGACGACGTCGGCCATCTCGATGGCGACCTCGGCCTGCTCGGCGACTCGCAGGTGGATGCCGGTGGCGTCGATCGCCCAGCCGCCGGTGTCGAGCAGGGTGAAGCGGCGGCCCGTCCACTCGGCCTGGTAGGCGACGCGGTCGCGCGTGACACCCGGGACGTCCTCGACGACCGCCTCGCGACGGCCGATGATCCGGTTGACCAGTGTCGACTTGCCGACATTGGGACGGCCGACGACGGCGACGACGGGGAGCGGGCCGGTCTCGATCGCCCGGCTGTCGTCGTACTCGCCCTCGAGGAGCGCGCGGTCCTCGTCGGTGAGGTCGAAGTCCTCGAGACCGGCACGCAGGGCACGCTCGACGTCGGCGTCATCGACCTCGCTCGAGCCCGCAGATCCGACGCTGGGGTCGGTCACGGACGGATCGGAGGCGATGGGCTCCTCGGTCTGGTCGGTGCTGGTCATTGGACCATTCTCCCCCACGTCCCGGGATGCCCCGCGCATGGACGTGCGTCGCGGGTCAGACGACGAGGTCGGGTGGAATATCGGTCGGCAGCGGAATGCGGTGATACGCAGAGGCGGCGGTGACGTGATCGGCGAGCCGGCTGCGGACGTCCTCAGCGGCCCGCTCGAGCCGGACCCGTCCAGGCACCCCCTGGATCGGGTCGACACTGAACGGCTCACCGAGGTCGAGGACGAGACGCGAGCGCAGTCTCGGCCACGAGTTGGCCAGATCGCCCGTGAAGCGGGTGCCGAGACATGCCACGGGGACGACGACTGCCTCGGACTGGAGGGCGAGCCAGGCTGCCCCCTTGCCCGCCTCAGCGAGATCACCCCGGCCGCGGCCGCCCTCGGGGAAGATCCCGAGCAACCCACCACGGCGCAGCACTCCCAGCGCCCGTGCGAGCGCGGTGCGATCCCCGTGCTCCTGGCTGATCGGGATCTGACCGGAGGACCGCAGGAACCTGCCGTGCAGTCCGGTGAAGGTCTTGTCGAGGACGAGGAAGTGACCGGCCCGGGGAAGGCAGCCGAAGGCGAGCGGGCCGTCCAGGAACCCCGTGTGGTTGATGATGACGATGACCGGCCCGTCGGGTGGCATCCGCCCCGGGTTGGTGACCTCGACATCCCACAACCCACGCAGGATCGGGCGGGCTGCACGACGGAACCACCGGCTGCGCCACTCCTCTGGAGGCTCTGTGTCGAGCGCCGTCGTCACTCCCGCTCCTGGGCGGCGGACACGACAGCGAGGACCGCGGCCACGCTCTGCTCGAAGTCGAGGTCCGAGGTGTCGACGAGCACGACGCCGTCGGCCGCCTCGGTGAAGACGGAGACGGTCGAGTCCTCCTGGTCGCGCCGGACGATCTGGTCCCGAGTGGCATCGATGCTCGAGGCCGAGGCCTCCCCGTGCAGCTCGGCGGAACGACGCCGCAGCCGCGCCTCTTCTGACGCTGTGAGCAGGATCCGCACGTCGGCATCCGGGGCGACGACAGTGGTGATGTCGCGGCCCTCGGTGACGACTCCCCCGGTCCGCTCGGAGATCTCGGCCATGAGAGCACGCTGCAGGCGGCGCATCTCCTCACGGACGTCGAGGTTGGTCGCGACCGTGGAGACGACGGAGGACAGCTCGGTGGTGCGGATCTCGGCATCGACGGGCTTGCCGGCCACGGACACCCTCGGGTCGGCGGGGTCGGTGCCCATCTCGAGCGGGAGGACGAGCGCGGCCTGGGCGACCGCATCCCGGTCCGTGAGGTCGATACCCTCTTCCAGACACCACCACGTCAGGGCGCGGTACATCGCACCGGTGTCGAGGTAGCCGACCCCGAGCGCCCGGGCAACAGCCTTCGACACGCTCGACTTGCCCGAGCCCGATGGGCCGTCGATCGCGATGACCAGACTCATACGTGCATCCTCCAACCCCGCTCGTGGAGCGAGTCGATGAGGTGCCCGAGCACACCGGGCACGACGAAGATCTCGGCGAGACCGAACGGCTGCCCCTTGGCGTGGTCGAGCCGCAGGTCCTCGATGTTGACCCCGGCCTCACCCACGTCGTGGAACAGCCGTCCGAGCTGACCAGGCTCGTCCGGGACGAGAACGATGACGGAGCCGTATGCGGTCGGCGCCTGACCGTGCTTGCCGGGTATGCGTGCGTGGCCTGCGTTGCCGGCGGCCAGTCGGCTGGCGATCACGGCGCGAGAGCCGGGAGCGCCGAGATCGTGGGCACCGTCCCGCGCGATCTCGCCGATCGCGCCGGAGAGGTCCTCGAGGTCGGCGATGACCTCCGCGAGAACCTGCTGAACGGCGGGGGCGTTGCCGACGAGAATCTGGGTCCACAGACCTGGGTCGCTCGCGGCGATCCGGGTGACATCGCGGACGCCCTGGCCGGCGAGGGCCACGGCCGTCTCGGAGAGCGGCTCGAGGCGGGCCGCAACGACGGAGGCGGCGA
>JAAYSB010000013.1 GCA_012518475.1 Intrasporangiaceae bacterium
CGCCAGCCCTCCTCGTCGTCCGGGTGGTGCTTGGTCTTGCCCTCCCACCACACCTCGTGGGTCTTCTCGTTGTAGGCGACGTTGGTGAACAGCGCCTGGGTCCCTGGGAGGATGGACTCGATGGCGGTGGGGTTGGTCATCTCGTTGGTGTCCTTGGCGACACCGAAGACGCCGTTCTCGGGGTTCAGGCCATAGAGGTGTCCGTCCTCGGCGACCCACAGCCACGCGATGTCGTCGCCGTAGAAGGAGACGTGATAGCGGTCGCCCATCGCGTCCGGGGCGAGCGTCATGGCGAGGTTGGTCTTGCCCGAGGCGCTAGGGAAGCCGCCGCAGATGTGCCACGTCTCCCCGGTCTCCTTGTCGGTGATCCCCAGGAGCATGAACTGCTCCGAGAGGAACTCGCCCGACGCATACCCGTCGTAGGCGGCCTGACGCAGACCGTGGGCGATCTTGCCGAGAAGGGCGTTGCCGCCGTAGCTGGAGCCGAAGTGGAGGATGGTCCGCTCGTCGGCGACCGTGACGAAGTAGCGCTTGTCGTCCGGGGTGCCCTGGCCGAGGTTCTCGAGGTCACCGGTGACGTGCACGGCGCGGACGAAGGAGTCCTGGTCCTCGAGGTTGTTGATGAGGTCGACGCCGACCCGGGCCATGCGGATCATGTGCATGACGACGGTGCGGTTGTCAGTCAGCTCGACACCGGCGGCGTACTTCTCGAGTGGGCTGCCGGGAGGTGCCATCAGGTAGGGGATGACATACATCGTCTTGCCGGCGAGGGCGCCCTTCATGTGGCCCTCGACGATCGGACGGATCTCGTCACTGTGACGCCAGTTGTTGTAGACGCCCTTGTCCTTCTCGTTGCTCGTCGCGACGATCGTCCGCTCCTCGGAGCGGGCGGTGTCCTTGAAGTAGGACTGCGAGTAGTACAGCCCGTCTCCGGCCGGCTTGATCTCGCCGGCGTCCAGACCTTCCCGGATCAGTCGGGCATCATCAGAGGCATTGACGACCTCGATGCGCTCGGCACCGGTGTGGTCCGCCCACTTCTGGACGAACTCACGCACAGCTGGGTTGCTCAGACCCGCTTCATCGAGGACCTTCTCAACATCGACCACGGTGGGCGTACCTTTCTCCGTGACTTGCGCGCGTCGAGGGGCGTTGCTCGCCACCTGTTGCGATCGGGCGCCTGTGCCCATTCCATCATCACCAGGGACTGCGCGGCATCTTCAGGCGTGGGTTTGTGAGGCATCCGACGTTGGCGGAAACGGTTGCGCGCACCGCCCGGTCCGCTCGCCGCGGGAATGACCCGTTCACCGCGGATGGCCGATGCGGAACAGGCCAGTGCCCCGCCGACCTTCTCGGACGGCGGGGCACCGGGTTCGTGGTGAGCGAGGTGGCTCAGTGGCTGTCGCCGTGGAGCTCCTCGTCGGAGAGGGTGCCTTCCGCGTGGGCAACCAGCACCTCGGAGCGTCCGGGGTAGCGGACCTCCTCGATGACCTGCTGCATGAGCGGGGTCGGGGGCGGCGTGAACTGCGAGACGATCAGGATCGTCAGCAGGTTGAGGATCATGCCGATGGTGCCGATGCCGGTCGCGGGGATCCCGGCGATCGGGTCGTTGCCCAGGAAGGCCGGCAACGTCCAGATCTGGTACAGCAACGTGACACCGAGCCCGACAGCCATACCGGCTGCCGCACCCATCGCGGTCGCCTTCTTCCAGAAGATTCCGAGGAACAGGATCGGGAAGAAGCTCGCTGCGGCGAGACCGAAGGCGAGTGCCACGACTTCTGCGACGAATCCGGGCGGGTTGATGCCGAGGTAGCCGGCGACGATGATCGCAAAGACCATCGCGATCCGGCCGACGGTGAGCTGCTTGGACTCAGACGCCTGCGGGTTGATCTTCTTGTAGTAGATGTCGTTCGCGACCGAGCTCGAGATGACGAGCAGAAGACCCGAGGCGGTCGACAGCGCGGCGGCGAGACCACCAGCGGCAACGAGGCCGATGATCGGAGCCGGGAGACCCGCGATCTCCGGAGCCGCGAGGACGACGATGTCGTTGTTGATGACGAGCTCAGTGCCCGGACCATAGCCGCCCTGCAGGTCGATGGCGCCGTTGCCGTTGAGGTCATCGACCGTGATGAGGCCGACATCCCGCCACGTGTTGAACCAGTTGGGCGTGGAGTCAACAGCCGCACCGTTGATCTGGTTGAGGACGTTGAGCTTGCTCATCGCACCGAGGACCGGAGCCATCGTGTAGAGGAGCGAGATGAAGAACAGCGCCCACAGCGCCGAGTAGCGGGCGGCCCGCACGCTCTTAGCCGTGTAGAACCGGACGATGACGTGCGGCAGACCGGCGGTTCCGAACATCAGCGCTGCCGTGATGAGCAGCATGTTCATCATCGAGGCCTGGGTGAAGGCCTCGGTGTAGGCCGCGATGCCGAGGTCACGCTGGAGTCCGTCGAGCTCCTGGAGGACTTCGCCGAAGGCGATGTTCGGGATCGGCATCCCGGTCATGCTCGCGGAGATCGCGACGACCGGGATGATGAAGGCGATGATGAGCACGGTGTACTGGGCCACCTGGGTCCAGGTGATGCCCTTCATGCCGCCGAGCACGGCGTAGAAGAACACGATGACCATGCCGATGATGACACCGAGGGTCTTGTCGACGCCGAGGAAGCGCTGGAAGACGATGCCGACACCACCCATCTGGCCGGCGACGTAGACGAACGAGATGACCAGAGCACAGACGACAGAGATCAATCGCGCGGTCTCGCTGTACCGGTCACCGACGAAGTCGGGAACGGTGTACTTGCCGAACTTGCGCAGGTAGGGCGCAAGGAGCGTGGCGAGCAGCACATACCCACCGGTCCATCCCATGAGGTACACCGAGCCGGCGTATCCGTTCTGGGAGAAGGCGATGAGACCGGCCATCGAGATGAACGACGCGGCGCTCATCCAGTCGGCCGCGATGGCGGCGCCGTTGGCCGGGGCGGGGATGCCACCGCCGGCGACGTAGAAGCCGGCCGTGTCGGAGACCCGGCTGCGGTAGGCGATCCAGATGTAGAAGCTGAAGGACAGGACGACGAAGATCAGCGTCCAGAGTTGAGTCGAGCTCATGAGTGGTGCACCTCCTGCTCGTACTCCTCAACGCCGTACTTCTTGTCCAGGCGGTCCATGTACTTCACGTAGACGAAGATCAGGATCACGAAGACGACGATCGACCCCTGCTGGGCGAACCAGAAGCCCAGCGGAACGTTGAAGAGGGGCATGTTCACGCTGTTGAGCTGGTCGACGAACAGGATCCCGGCGCCGTAGGACACGAGGGCCCAGATGACGAGCAGGATCGCCATGACTTTCAGATTTTCTCGCCAGTACGCCTGGCGTTGCTGAGCATCCATGTATGTCCTCATTGACGGTTGTGCTATTACGGCCAGCCGGATGACTAGTTGCAGGAAAAGTAGTGGCGCAGATGACGTGCGTCACGTCTATCCGGGCAGGTAAACGATCGGTGGCGACGACGTTACGGTGAGCGGTCACCTGAGGACGATGAACGGTATTTCCGCAGGACGCAGGGGTATGCGGTGCGCCGCCGGGCGACGAAGACACGTTCTCGTGGGGTCGGCACCGGGACCTCCCCGTGGATCGCCCCCGAGCCGTCTATCGTGACCGTCATGGCCAAAGCCCCCCGCCAGCGCCGGCGTCTGCACCCCGGACAGAAGAAGCTGCTGTTCGCGTCGATCGCGCTGTTCCTCGGCTCGTGGCTGCCGTGGTTCTCGACGAACGTCGGCAACGTCTCGGCCATGGGCTTCAACTTCCAGATGGACACGCCCGTGCTCACCCTCGCGGGCCAGCCGGGGATGTGGACATGGATGGCGAGCTTCCTCGCGCTCGCGTCCGCTCTCATCCCGTTCCGTCAGGCTGCGCTCTGGTTCGCGGGCATCGGGGCAGTGGTCGGGCTGGCCGTGCCGGGGTACTACCTCTACAAGGCGCTCTCCGGTTCGTGGTTCTTCGCCCAGGCCGACTGGCTCCCCGGCCCGGGCCTGGTCATGCTCGCGGCCGGCGCCGTGATCTGCTTCATCGGGATCCGCGAGATCGTCAAGCTCGTCGAGGTTCCCGTCGGGGCCCCGAAAGTCCTCCCCTCCTGAGCGCACCATCTTCCGCATAGCAGCAAAGTGGCGATCCCGGCCCACCACATCCACCGCTACATCACCCGCCACTTCTTCCACATAGCAGCAAGATGGCGATCCCCCGGCCCGCCGGTCACCCACGCCAACCCACACGTCGACGGGATAAGGCGGGGCCTCAGCCGGTGGGCGAAAACGGAAACGGACCGGCGCCAGCCGGTCCATTTCAATCTGCGCGCCCGAAGGGATTCGAACCCCTAACCTTCTGATCCGTAGTCAGATGCTCTATCCGTTGAGCTACGGGCGCTTAGTTGCTTCGAGGATCGCCCGGAGCAACGACGGATAACGTTACCTTGTGGTCGCCCAGGTCGGAAATCGGTTCGAGCCTCTCGACGGTGGCGGGATCAGCCGGGGCAAGGTCGGCCGGATCGGGGCCACCGTGCGACGTCCCCGGCCACCTGGTGCAACCGTGGTCGGGGAACTGCTGCAGGACCTGGAGCGCGTCGGGCTCCAGGTCGCGACCACGGTTCCTCGGGAACGACGAGGAGGGCGCCAGGTCCTCGAGTTCATCCACGTTCAGGTGTCCGAGGACCCGACTGGCTCACCACCGACACC
>JAAYSB010000168.1 GCA_012518475.1 Intrasporangiaceae bacterium
AAGGCGCAGGGTATGTGGCTCGACCCCTCCACAGCGTCTGATCAGGAACCGCGGTTCTCCGAGACCCTCGAGCTCGACCTGTCCACCGTCGTGCCCTCGATCGCCGGCCCGAAGCGTCCCCAGGACCGCATCGAGCTGACCGCCTCGCAGGCCCAGTTCCGTTCCGACCTGACCAACTACGTCAAGGACGGCACCCTGGGCATCGAGCGCAGCGACCTCGACAAGGAGCTGAACGGCACCTTCCCCGCCTCGGACGCGCCGTCGCACGACGCGACCGACGAGGCCCAGGAGGCCGGGCGCCCGCGCGTCCGCAAGGCAGCGTTAGGCGACGGACAGCGTCCGCACCAGCGCGTCGCGGCGACCATCGACGGCCAGGACGTCGAGCTCGACCACGGCATCGTCTCGATCGCCTCGATCACCTCGTGCACGAACACCTCGAACCCCTCGGTCATGCTCGGCGCCGCGCTCCTGGCGAAGAAGGCCGTCGAGAAGGGTCTGACGGTCCCGCCGTGGGTCAAGACCTCGATGGCGCCGGGCTCCCAGGTCGTCACCGGGTACTACGAGAAGGCCGGCCTGTGGCCCTACCTCGAGAAGCTCGGCTTCTATCTCGTCGGCTACGGCTGCACCACGTGCATCGGGAACTCCGGGCCGATCGTCGAGGAGGTCAGCAAGGCGGTCAACGAGGACGGCATCGTCGCCACCGCGGTGCTCTCCGGCAACCGGAACTTCGAGGGCCGGATCAACCCCGATGTGCAGATGAACTACCTCGCGTCGCCGCCGCTCGTCATCGCCTATGCCCTGGCCGGGTCGATGGACTTCGACTTCGAGAACGACTCTCTCGGTGTCGATCAGGCAGGCAACGACGTCTACCTGAGGGACATCTGGCCCTCCCCGGAGGAGATCGAGTCGACGATCCGCGAGGCGATCAGCCAGGAGCTCTTCGAGAACGACTACGCCGACGTCTTCGCCGGCGATGAGCGCTGGCGCGGTCTGGACACTCCTGAGGGTGACACCTTCGAGTGGGACGGCGACTCCACCTATGTCCGCAAGCCCCCGTACTTCGACGGCATGGGCAAGGACCCGGAGCCGGTCGAGAACGTCTCCGGCGCACGGGTGCTCGCGCTGCTCGGCGACTCGGTCACGACCGACCACATCAGCCCCGCGGGCTCGATCAAGGGCGACTCGCCGGCCGGTAGGTACCTCTCCGAGAACGGCGTCGAGCGTCGTGACTTCAACTCCTACGGCTCGCGCCGAGGCAACCACGAGGTCATGATCCGCGGCACCTTCGCCAACATCCGCCTCAAGAACCTCCTGCTCGACGGTGTCGAGGGTGGCTTCACCCGCGACTTCACCGCCGGCGGTGAGCAGACGACGATCTATGACGCCTCGCAGAGCTACCAGGCCGCCGGCATCCCACTCGTCGTCCTCGCCGGCAAGGAGTACGGCTCCGGCTCCTCGCGTGACTGGGCCGCCAAGGGCACCGCGCTCCTCGGGGTCAAGGCGGTCATCGCCGAGTCCTACGAGCGCATCCACCGCTCCAACCTCATCGGGATGGGCGTGCTGCCCCTGCAGTTCCCCGACGGTGAGACGGCGGCCTCGATCGGGCTGGACGGGACCGAGACCTTCGACATCACGGGCGTGACCGAGCTCAACGAGGGCACCACCCCGCGCACCGTCAAGGTCGTCGCGACCAAGGAGGACGGCTCCACCATCGAGTTCGAGCCGCGGCTGCGGATCGACACCCCCGGTGAGGCCGACTACTACCGCAACGGCGGCATCCTCCAGTACGTCCTGCGCTCACTCGTGAGCTGACCTCTTCCGCACCCCGCGGATGACGTATGCGGGCCGCACCAACTCGGGTGCGGCCCGCTTCGCGTCCGGTCGCCTCCCGTCGACCTCCGCGGGTATGTTCGGAGCAGGACATCGACGTCTCGTGAGGAGAGCACCATGACCATTGCGCATCGCACTGTGGGCTCCGGCCCGCACACCGTCTTCTGCCTGCACGGCTGGTTCGGATCGGCCCACGGCTGGGGGTCCTTCCCCGACTACCTCGACGGGTCGACGTTCACCTACGTCTTCACCGACAACCGCGGCTACGGCGCCCGCAAGGACGAGGTGGGGGAGTACACACTCGACGAGGTCGCCGGCGACGTGCTCGCCCTCGCCGACGAGCTCGGCGCCGACACGTTCTCACTCATCGGTCACTCGATGGGTGGCGCCGAGGTGCTGCGGGTCCTGGCCACCGCACCCGACCGCGTCGACAAGCTCGTCGCGATCACCCCGGTCGGCGCCCAGCCGACACCGCTCGACGAGGCCGGGCACGCCCTGTTCTACGGCGCGGCCGAGAACCGGGACAACCGCTTCGGGATCGTCGACTTCACCACCGGCAACCGGCTCACCCCGACGTGGGTGAACTCCGTCGTCGACTGGTCGCTCGAGCACTCCGACAAGGACGCCTTCCACGGCGCGCTCGAGGCGTGGGCCAACGCCGACTTCCTCAGCGAGGTCGAGGGCAACGAGACTCCCATCCTGGTCCTGCCCGGTGAGCACGACCCGGCCCTCGGCGAGGCGACCGTCAGGCGGACCTGGGAGCCCTACTTCCCGAACATCACGATCGAGGTCGTGCCGAACGCGGGGCACTACCCGATGTTCGAGACCCCGGTGGCACTGGCGACGAGCATTGAGCGCTTCCTCGCCGGCTGAGCTCACCTCGCTGCTCCACGACCCCGGGACCTACGTCTCCGGTGTGCCGTACGCCGAGCTCGCCTGGCTTCGACAGGAGCACGGCATCGCCTTCGTCGAGGAGCCCGAGCTGCCGGGCTGGCCCGCGGGACCGGGGTACTGGCTCGTCCTTCGCCATGGCGACATCCGCTCCGTGCTCGGTGACCCGGGCACCTTCTCGTCGGCGGTCGGCGGCACCCAGATCCGCGACCCCGCCACCGAGGAGGACCTGCACTACGTCCGGCAGATGATGCTCAACATGGACCCGCCGGAGCACTCCCGGCTGCGTCGCCTGCTCGCGCAGTCCTTCACCCCGAGGGCGGTTCGCACCCTGGAGCACCAGATCCGGGCGCACTGCACCGCCATCGTCGACCGGATGCTCGCCGGCCCCGCCGAGGTCGACTTCGCCAAGGAGGTCTCGGCGGACCTGCCACTCCTGGCCCTCGCCGACATCCTCGGCGTGCCGAGTGAGGACCGCTGGCTGATGTTCGACTGGGCGAACCGGGTCATCGGCTGGCAGGACCCGGACTATGCCGTGAGCGCAGCCTTCGACCACGGGCAGGGCTCCGCGATGGCGCGGGAGGCGCTGAAGCACCGGCCGGTCCCCGATGCCGACGGCCGGATGCCGGACCCGCGCTCGAAGGAGGGCATGGGGGATCTGTATGCCTATGCCCACCTGCTCGGGGAGGAGAAGCGCCGGTCGCCGGGCGGGGACGTCATGTCGATCCTCATGAGCGCCGTCGACGACGGCCCGGAGGAGGGTGGTCCGCGCCGCGTGAGTATCGAGGAGTTCGAGAACCTCTTCTGGCTCTTCGCCGTCGCCGGCAACGAGACCCTGCGCAACGGGATCCCCGGTGGCATGGTCGGTCTCCTCGAGAACCCCGGTGCCCAGGAGGCGCTGCGGACGGACCCGGGGCGGATCCCGGCCGCCGTCGAGGAGATGCTCCGGTGGTGGACCCCGGTCATGACCTTCCGCCGCACGGCGACGCGGGACGTCGAGGTCGCCGGAACGAGGGTGCGTGCGGGGGACAAGGTCGTCGTCTCCTTCGCCGGCGGCAACCGGGACGAGACCGTGTATGCGGACCCGGACACCTTCGACATCGACCGGTTCGCCGTCACCGGGCTGGACCGGCCGCGGGCGCACCTCGCCTTCGGACACGGACCGCACTTCTGTCTCGGCGCCCACCTCGCCCGGGTCCAGATGGCCACGCTCTTCGACGAGGTGCTCACCCGGACCACGTGGATCGAGCCGGCGGGGGAGGCGGCCTATCTGCGGAGCAACTTCCAGCGCGGGGTCAAGAGCCTCCCCGTGCGCTGGTCCGCCTGACGTCTGCTGCGGGTCACGCCAGACCGGCCGCATGGGTCGTGCCTGGCGGGAGGCCTCGCCGGGCGATCTCCCGCTCGGCCAGCGCCAGGCTGCCGTGCTCGAGGGCGGCGAGCTCGCTGGTGTCCTCGACCATGACCTCCTCGGGGGTGCCCGTGCGTCGCTGGCGGGTCACTCGTACGGAGAGTCGCGCGGCGAGGTGCTCGAGGTCTCCGGCGGTGTTCCGATGCTCGCGAGGCAGCGGCACGGGGAGGATGTGCGCGGAGGCGAGCGGCGCATACCCGTCGAGCTCGACCCGCCACAGACCGTCGGGCCGGAGCAGGCGGCCGCGGAACCGCCAGGTGTCCTCGGTCGTGCGAGCCCGGACCGGGGAGGTCACCGGATTGCCCCATCGCAGCACGCGTCCACCCGGCAGTCGGGTGACGATGGCGGTGACCTCCGTGTGGAACGGGCCGGTGCTGATCTGTCCGCCGGCAAAGGCGACACAGACGTCGCGGTCGGCGAATCCATGGGACTGGCCCCACCACCAGTACTCCGGGAATCCCGCTGCGCCCCAGTTCTTCTCGCTGTAGACCTGGCCTCCGGTGAGGTCGACGCGTTCGCCGCCGAGCACCGCATACCCCCGCGCTGTCCCGTTGAGAAGCCACGGGTGCCAGTACTGGTTGAGGGCAGGGACGGAGTGGAAGATGCTCGAGCCGCCGAGCTGGTGGCCCGGGTAGCGGACGGGGTCGGTGACCGTCAGCTCAAGACGGTCCTCGCCGAGCGCGACCCGGACGGTGTCCTCCGTGGCGACGAACGCCTCTCCTGCGCGTGCGCCGAGTCTGTGGGGATCGGCGGAGGCGTCGGCATGGGCGGCGATCTCGAGGGAGTTCTGCGGGTGGCCCGCCAGGCCGAGCGTCGCCCACGGACCCTGCGGTCCCTGGTTGACCCCGATGAGCGCGATGACGGTCTGCCCGGTCGACGGCACGGTGACCCGCCAGAAGTACCCCTCCATGTCGACACCGGGGTGGGCGGGAGTCGGGTCGGTGAAGGGCAGGTCGGCGCCGGTTCCCCGGTATGCGCGCAGCAGCCGTCTCATTCCCTCACTCTGGCAGGTGTACGAGGTCAGTGATGGACGCGGATGCTCCCGACCCCGCTCTTGGCCTTCACGGCGAGGTGGGGCCGCCCCTCCTCAGGTGCGCCGACCGGGTCGATGTCCTTGCTGATGCTGCCCATCCCGCTCGCGAGGTCGAGCCAGACCGGAATCCCTTGGGGGACAGTGATATCGATCGATCCTGAGCCGGACTTGGCCGCGAGTTCTCCGGCGCCGAGGTGGGCGGAGATGCTGCCCGAGCCGGTGGCGACCGTCGTCTTCTCCACCTGCGTCCGGCGCAGCGAGATGCTGCCGGATCCGGCGCGGCAGCTGAGGTCGTGCCCGCTGACCTCGCCGATGGAGATCTTGCCGGCGCCGGTGGTGGTCATCCCTCCGCCGCGGCAGGTGCCGAGGGAGATGGAGCCGGATCCGGTCGTGAGGTTGACCTGGTGGGCCTGGTCGATGGTGATGTCGCCGGAGCCGCACGTGGCGGTGACGGCGCCGGCTTCGCCCGTGATGTTGATGTCTCCGGACTTGGTTCTGGCCTTGATCCAGGACTCGTCCGGTAGCTCGACCTCGATGTCCACACCGGTCGAGCCGCTGCTGAGCGAGATGGGTCCGAGCTGGACGCTGAAGCCGCGGGCGCCGCCCTCGGCACGCAGCGCCGACATGTCGACGACGAGAGCGTCGCCCTCGACGCGCAGGGTCGCAGCGCTCAGGTCGACCGAGCCGTGTGCGGTGAGATGCACGCGGGCGACGCCGTCGGTCGCCGTGGTGCAGCGGACGGTCACGTCGCCGTGCTCGTTGCGGAGCAGGAGCCCGGCGACGCCGGTGAGCTCCTCGGTGCGGCGGGTAGCGGTGGTGGTCATGGTGCTAGGTCCTTTCAGGGAGGCCTGTGGAGGTTGGGGGTCAGGCCGTCAGGCCCAGCCGGTGACGCGGCGCGATCCAGGCGCCTGAGTGGCCCTCAGGGCAGATCGAGGACCGTACTGAGGTCCAGGACCGTCGCTCGTCGCGCGACGGATCGCCTGGACGATGAAGGTGTTGAGAGACTGATCGGCTTCGCCCGCCTGTGTCTCGGCGCGCTGCTTGAGGCTCTGTGGGAGTCGGAGGGTGACCCGGGCATCGTCGCCCTCGTCCGGGTCGGAGACGGGCAGCGGAGTGGTGGCGTCGGTGGCCGTCTGCTCCACGGTCACCACCGGGTCCCGTCCCTCCATCCGGACCACCGCGACGACATCGTCGAGGTCGGCGGTGACGAGGGCGGCGGTGTCCGAGACGGCCTCGAGAAGGACCATCCGCAGGCTCGGCTCGATCGCGCTCACGAGGCGCGCTGTCGTCTCCCGGGTGTGGTCGTCCGCGAGGGCTGTGACCTTCTCGAGGTCCTCGGCGAGGCGGTGGAGGTACGGTGACAGGTCCATGACATCACTATGACATCATTGCGGCGTCAAGGCAAGAGTCGAGCTGGGCGCCGACGCCAGGTCTGCGATATGTCGCCTGCTCCGGACGCTGTCGCTCTCTCCGCAGCATGTCGGCAATGGCCGACATGCTGCGGAGGCGACGACATGCGACGGAGCTGCCGACAGGGCGGGCTGGTGGGGCAGGTCAGGGGGTTGCTCGGCTGTCGCTCCTCGGGTCTATCATCGAACACATGTTCGAGAAGCGTCCGGCGGAGACGGTGCGAGCCGGGCCGCCGGGCTGGCCGAGTGCGGTGCCCCCGGCAGGAGTGCCGGGCTGGCAGGTGGCAGCGGCGTCGTGGCTGCTCGACCTCTGCCCCTCGGAGTTCCGCGGATACCCGAGCCTGCGTCGCCACCTCGTGCTGCTCGCCTGGCTCGCCGACCACCACGTCGACGCCCAGCTCGTCGCACTGCGCCAGGCCTACCGGACGATCCGGGTCGACCTGACCTCGCAGCTGCCGGAGGGTGCCGTCGAGCTCGCGATGACCGACATCGAGCTCGAGGGGATCCGGCTGCGCGCGGCCAAACGTGGCACCCAGCTCATCGCCGAGGCGCTCCAGGACCGGCGGCTCACGTCATGACCCTCCCGCCCGTGCCACAACCTGGCAATTACCAGGTTGTGGCACGGTGAGTGCGGGAGTGTGAGGGGACGGTGACGGTGTGGTGCAGAGGTGCGCGACGCATACCTCATCTGCAGAATCTGCCTTATCGGCGACGTAGAATCGGGAGGTTCCCTGTTCCGCCGAAAGGACGTGCGCCACCGTGGCCAACCCCATTCGGGTCTCTTCGCCTGCCGAGCTCAAGGCCCTGCCCGAGGACCAGCTGCCTGCCCTGGCGCAGGAGATCCGGACCTTCCTCGTCGACTCGGTCTCTCGCACCGGCGGTCACCTCGGCCCGAACCTCGGTGTCGTCGAGCTGACGCTCGCGCTGCACCGGGTCTTCGAAAGTCCCTGGGACACCATCGTCTTCGACACCGGCCACCAGTCCTACGTGCACAAGATCCTCACCGGTCGCCAGGACTTCTCCGGCCTGCGGAGCAAGGGCGGGGTGAGTGGATACCCGAGCCGGGGTGAGTCGGACCACGACGTCGTCGAGAACTCGCATGCCTCGACCTCGCTGTCCTGGGCCGACGGCATCGCCAAGGCCCGCCGACTCAAGGGGGAGCGCGGCCGGCACACTGTCGCCGTCATCGGGGACGGTGCGCTCACCGGCGGTATGGCCTGGGAGGCCATCAACAACATCGCAGCCGACAAGGACCTGCCGCTCGTCATCGTCGTCAACGACAACGAGCGCTCCTACGCGCCGACGATCGGTGGGCTTGCCGACCACCTCGCCACGCTGCGCACGACCAAGGGCTATGAGCACTTCCTCGACTGGGGCAAGTCCCGCCTGCGCCGGACTCCGCTCGTCGGGCTGCCGATGGAGCGGGCGCTGCACGGCATGAAGAAGGGCCTGAAGGACATGGTCGCCCCGCAGGGCATGTTCGAGGACCTCGGGCTGAAGTACGTCGGCCCGGTCGACGGTCACGACATCCCGGCGATGGAGTCCGCGCTGCGCAAGGCGCGCTCGTTCGGCGGGCCGGTCCTCGTGCACGTCATCACCCAGAAGGGTCGCGGCTACGACCCGGCCGTCAACGACGAGGCCGACCAGTTCCACGGCATCGGCGTGATCAACCCCGAGACGGGCCTGCCCATCGAGATCGCCGGCCGGTCCTGGACCGACGAGTTCAGCGACGCCCTCGTCAAGCTCGGCGAGGAGCGGGAGGAGGTCGTCGCTCTCACTGCGGCGATGATGATCCCGGTCGGTCTGAAGAACTTCGCCGACGCATACCCCTCCCGGACCTTCGATGTCGGCATCGCCGAACAGCACGCGGTGACGATGGCCGCCGGCCTCGCCTATGCCGGCCTGCACCCGGTTGTCGCGATCTACGCGACCTTCCTCAACCGGGCCTTCGACCAGATGCTCATGGACTGCGCCCTGCACAACGCCGGGGTGACCTTCGTCCTCGATCGCTCCGGAGTGACCGGACCCGACGGCGCCAGCCACCACGGAATGTGGGACATGGCCCTGGCCTCGATCGTCCCCGGTCTGCACCTGGCCGCTCCCCGGGACGGCGAGCACGTCGCCTCGGCGCTGCGCGACTCGATCGACATCAGCGACGCCCCCTCGATCATCCGCTTCCCCAAGGGCAGCTCGCCGGCCCCCATCCCTGCGCTGCGGGAGACCGGCGGCGTCGACGTCCTCTTCGAGAACACTCCCGCACCGGAGGTCGACGAGCTCGTCATCGGGGTCGGCTCGATGGTCCCGACGGCGCTCACGGTCACCGAGAAACTCGCTGCCGAGGGCCGCAGCGTCCGCGCAGTCGACCCGGTCTGGGCGCTCCCGGTCAACCCTGCGCTGATCGAGCTGGCTCGCACGGCCGGTCGGGTCACGGTCATCGAGGACAACCTCGTCAACGCCGGCGTGGGCACCCAGATCGCGCTCGCTGTCGCCGAGGCGGGGCTGGCTGTGCCGGTGCGGACCTTCGGCATCCCGAAGCGCTTCCTCGACCACGCATCGCGCGGGCAGGTCCTCGAGGAGATCGGTCTGACCGCCGACCCCATCGCCGGCGTCCTGCTCGAGGGCTGAACCGGCCGCCTCAACGTCGCGATTGCGAGATGATGGCGGGGGTCAGGGGGCGGTCATCTCCTCGAGGCACTCCTGGGCCCGCGCTGCGGCCCGGTCGCCGGCGTCGAGGGTGTCCCCGGTCCACGTGACCGATCCCCACTGTGGGGTCACCGTCTCGCCGATGGCGCCGTGGCCGAGGTCGACCATCAACGGCTCGCCCGGTGGGGGATTGACGGTATTGGTCAGCCCGAGAGACCGGGTCCCCTCGCCCTCCACGGTCGTTCCGTCATCGGTCTCGAAGAGCCGGTCGACGGCGAGCACATACCAGTCGCCGGTCGCGGTCGTCGCGGCGTAGACGACCGCCGCGGCGGTGACCGGTCCGGGATGGCTCGCGACCGAGATCTCGGCCCAGTCCAGAACATCGACCGGTGGCTCGCCGCAGGTCAGCTCGTCGGCAGTCTCGTCGCTGACAGCGGACAGGCCCCCGGCATCAGGGGCCTCGGTGGGCAGGGGGTTCGGCGCGTCCGTGCCAGTGGAGTCCGGGTCCTGCGCTGTCTCGCCCCCGTCGGGGCTGCCGGACGAGCAGGCGGCGAGTGACACCACGAGGAGGGCGGCCGCGATCCCGGTGCTCAGGGCCCGACGTCGGTGCATCCGGCCGGCTCAGATGTCGCGGAAGATCTGGATCGTCGCACCGAGCTTGTTGAGACGCTCGGCGAGCTCCTCATAGCCGCGGTTGATGACGTAGACGTTTCGCAGGACCGAGGTGCCGGGAGCAGCCAGCATCGCGAGGAGGATGACGACACCAGGACGGAGCGCGGGCGGGCAGACGACCTCGGCGGCCCGCCAGCGGGCCGTCGGACCCTCGATCTGAACGCGGTGCGGGTCGAGCAGCTGGACCCTGGCCCCGACCTTGTTCAGCTCGGTCAGATAGATCGCGCGGTTCTCATACACCCAGTCGTGGATCATCGTCGTGCCCTGTGCACACGCGGCGATGATCGCGAAGAACGGCAGGTTGTCGATGTTCAGGCCCGGGAACGGCATCGGGTGGATCTTGTCGATCGGCGCGTGCAGCGGGCCGGGAACAGTCGTGAGGTCGACGAGGCGGGTCCGTCCGTTGAGGGCGGTGTACTCCTCGCTCAGCTCGTACTTCATGCCCATCCCGTCGAGCGTGGCGAGCTCGATCTCGAGGAACTCGATCGGGACCCGCTCGATCGTGATCGCGGACCCGGTGACGACCGCGGCGGCGAGCAGGCTCATGGCCTCGATCGGGTCCTCGCTCGGGAAGTACTCCACATCGACGTCGATCTCCTCGACCCCGGTGACGACGAGGGTCGTCGTGCCGATGCCCTCGACGGTGACACCGAGCTTCTCGAGGAAGAAGCACAGGTCCTGGACCATGTAGTTCGGTGAGGCGTTGCGGATCGTCGTCGTGCCGGGGTGGCGGGCCGCGGCCATGAGAACGTTCTCGGTGACCGTGTCGCCACGCTCGGTGAGGACGATCGCGCGGTCCGGGCAGACCGACCGGTCGACCGTGGCGTCATAGAAGCCGTGCGTGGCCACCACGTCGAGCCCGAAGGACTTCAGCGCCGTCAGGTGCGGCTCGACGGTGCGGGTCCCGAGGTCGCAGCCACCGGCATAGGGCAGCTTGAACTCGTCGTGCTCATGCAGGAGCGGGCCGAGAAACATGATGACGGTCCGGGTCCGGCGCGCTGCCGCGATGTCGATCTTGTCGAGCTCGAGCTGCGCGGGCGGGATGATCTCCAGGTCGTTCGTGCCTGGCAGCCATCTCGTCTGCACACCGATCGAGGTGAGCACCTCGATGATCCGGTTGACCTCCTCGATCCGGGCGATCGAGCGCAGCGTCGTTCGACCCTTGTTGAGCAGCGAGGCACACAGCAGCGCAACCGCGGCATTCTTGCTCGTCTTGACCGGGATCGATCCGGACAGCTTCTTGCCGCCCTCGATGCGCAGGTGCTGCGGCGCACCGGAGCCGAGGGAGACGAACTCACTGTCGAGGTGCTCACCGATCTCGGCGAGCTGCTCGAGCGAAAGGGTCTCTTTGCCCGCCTCGATCCGCTCGACCGTGCTCTCGGTGGTCGACAAGAGCTCGGCGAGCTCGGACCGGGAGATGCCCTTGTGGTGCCGGGCATCCCGGATGAGCGTCCCGATCCTGATGAGGTAGGTCTCGGATGGAGTCACCAGGACAGTCTATGTGCCGGTGCCGATCACGCCGGAACGCTCGCCGCTCCGGGCGGCAGGATCCTCCGGCCGAGAACCTTCTCGGAGATGCCCTCGCGGTCGAGGAGCGGGATGACGCCGCCGTTCCAGAACTGGAAGCCGGCTCCCGTGATCATCGCCAGGTCGATGTCCATCGGCGCCTGGGCGACACCCTCCTGGAGCATAAGGCCGACCTCCTCGGCGATGACCGACAGGATCCGCTCGCGCGTCTCCTCCACGCTCAGTGCCACGGGGGACTCCGGCGACTCGAGAAGCGCCTCGACCTCGGGGTCGAGGGAGCCGTCCGGCAGGTAGTACCCGGGCTTCCTCGCCTCGACGATCTTCTGTAGGTTCTTCGAGACATAGAACCGGTCACCGAAGGCCCGGTGCAGGGTCTCGCTGTTGTGCAGAGCGATCGCGGGGCCGACGAGGCCGAGCAGGACGAACGGCGGCATGGGGGCCAGGCCGCCGATGGCCTTGTTGGCGACCTCGACATCGGTGCCCTCGTCGACGATCTTCGAGAACTCGCCCATGAAGCGGCCGAGCAGCCGGTTGGTGATGAACGAGGCAGAGTCCTTGACGAGGATGCAGGTCTTCTTCAGCGACCTGCCGACGGCGAACGCCGTTGCGAGGGTCGCGTCGTCGGTCTGCTCGCCCGGGATGATCTCGAGCAGCGGCATGACCGCGACGGGGTTGAAGAAGTGGAAGCCGACGACCCGCTCCGGGTGCTCGAGCCTGCCGGCCATCTCAGTGATCGACAGCGAGGAGGTATTGGTGGCGAGGACACACTCGGCCGACACCACGGCCTCGACCTCGGCGAACACCTGCTGCTTGACCGACATCTCCTCGAAGACCGCCTCGATGACGAAGTCGGCGTCGGCGAAGCCGTCCTTGCTCGTCGAGCCGGTGACCAGAGCGCGCAGCCGGTTGGCGCGGTCCTGGTTGAGGCGCCCCTTGCCGAGCATCTGCTCGATCTCGTTGTGGACGTAGCCGACGCCCTTGGCCACGCGCTCCTCGTCGAGGTCGGTCATGACGACCGGCACCTCGAGCCGCTGGGCGAAGAGCAGGGCGAGCTGGCTGGCCATGAGGCCGGCGCCGACGATGCCCACCTTGGTGACCTTGCGGGCTAGGGAGCGGTCGGGGGCCCCGGCAGGGCGCTTGGCCCGGCGCTGGACCAGGTCGAAGGCATACAGGCCGGCGCGCAGCTCGTCGCCCATGAGGAGGTCGCCGAGCGCCTCGTCCTCAGCGGCGAAGCCCTCGTCGCGTGAGCGGGTGCGGGCTGCCTCGACGAGGTCGATGGCGCGGTACGGCGAGGGGGACCGGCCGGCGGTCTTGGCGTCGGCGAGCGCCCGGGCGGCGGCAGCCGCGGAGGTCCAGGCGGCCTCGTCAGTGGTGTGGTCGGTCCGCTCGACGGAGACCTCCCCGGTGAGGACCCGACCCGCCCAGCGCAGCGACTCCTCGAGGAAGTCACCGGGGGCGAACATCGCGTCGGCGATCCCGAGCCGGTAGGCCTGCGGGCCCTTGAGCATGCGGTTCATCGACAGCGGGTTCTCGACAATGACCTTGAGGGCGTTCTCCGGGCCGATCAGCCGGGGGAGGAGGTATGCGCCGCCCCAGCCCGGGACGAGGCCGAGGAAGACCTCCGGGAGGGCGAGCGCCGGAACTCCGGCGGAGATGGTCCGGTAGTCGCAGGCGAGCGCGATCTCGAGCCCGCCGCCCATGACGGCGCCGTTGACGAACGCGAAGGTCGGGACGGGCAGGTCGGCGATCGCACCGAAGGCGCGGTGTCCGGCCTGGGAGATCTCGAGGGCCTGCTCGCGCCTGGTCACGGTGGGGACGCCGGTGAGGTCGGCGCCGACGGCGAAGATGAACGGCTTGCCGGTGATCCCGACGGCGTGGATCTCACCGGCCTCGGCCCGCTGGCGGAGGGTGTCGACGACGCCCTGGAGCTCGGTCATGCCCTGCAGGCCGAAGGTGTTCGGCTTGGTGTGGTCATGACCGTTGTCGAGGGTGATCAAGGCCATGACCTTGGCCTCGGCGCCGTAGCCGGTGCCGGGGACGGTGAGGTCCTGGACGATCGGGTGGGTGACGACTTCCTCGTGCTGCGTGGTCTTCTCTGCTGTGGTCGTCATGACTCAGGCGTCCTTCTCGTTGTTGTCACCACTGAAGTGCGGGTTCTCCCAGATGACGGCGCCGCCCATGCCGATGCCGATGCACATCGCGGTCATGCCGTACTGGACGGACGGGTCCTCCTCGAACTGACGGGCGAGCTGGGTCATCAGCCGGATGCCGGAGGACGCGAGCGGGTGGCCGGTGGCGATGGCGCCGCCGTAGCGGTTGACGCGCGGGTCGTCATCGGCGATGCCGAAGTGGTCGAGGAAGGCGAGCACCTGGACAGCGAAGGCCTCGTTGAGCTCGAACAGGCCGATGTCCTCGATGGACAGCCCGGCCTTGGCCAGGGCCTTCTCGGCGGCGGGAACCGGGCCGATGCCCATGACCTCGGGCTCGACGCCGACGAACGCAAAGGTCACGAGGCGCATCTTCACCGGCAGACCGAGCTCGCGGGCCGCCTCCTCGGAGGCGATGATGCACGCGGTGGCGCCGTCGTTGAGACCGGCGCTGTTGCCGGCGGTGACGCGGCCATGCGCGCGGAACGGGGTCTTGAGCGCCGCGAGGTCCGCAACGGTCGTGCCGGGGCGCGGCGGCTCGTCGACCGTCGCCAACCCGTAGCCCTTGTCGGCGTGGCGCGTGGCGACCGGGACGAGGTCGGGCTGGATCCTGCCCTCCGCATACGCGCTCTGCAGCTTGTCCTGGGAGCCGACGGCATAGGCGTCGCTGCGCTCCTTGGTCAGCTGCGGGAAGCGGTCGTGGAGGTTCTCGGCGGTGTTGCCCATCGAGAGCGCCTCGGGGTCGACGATCTTCTCGGCGATGATGCGGGGGTTGGGGTCGACGCCCTCACCCATCGGGTGGCGGCCCATGTGCTCGACGCCGGCCGCGATGGCGATGTCATAGGCGCCGAAGCCGATCGCCGAGGCGACGTTGGTCACGGCGGTCATCGCACCGGCGCACATGCGGTCGACGGAGTATCCCGGGACGGTGTTGGGCAGGCCGGACAGCAGGGCGGCGGTGCGACCGAGGGTGAGTCCCTGGTCGCCGATCTGGGTGGTCGCGGCGATGGCGACCTCCTCGACCTTGTCCTTCGGCAGCTGCGGGTTGCGCCGCAGCAGCTCGGTGATGCACTTGATGACAAGGTCGTCGGCGCGGGTCTGGGCATACATGCCCTTCTCCCCGGCGCGGCCGAACGGGGTGCGTACCCCGTCGACGAAGACGACATCAGAGGCCGTGCGCGGCATACCGCTTCATCCCTTCGCGTGAAGAACCACTAAGCGACCGCTTAGTGACCGTATTCAGCGTAACGAGAACAGGTATGCCCGGCTCACCAGATCCGGTGAGGCGCTGGTCACGTTCGCCGGGAGCTCCGACTCGGCGCGGGTCCTGCGGAGGGGGTATGCGTGGGTCCGCCGGTCAGACCCTGGCCTCGGCGAACGCCTCGACGAGCATCGGTGCGACGATCTCGCGCTGCCAGGACCGCACGCCGTGACCGGCGAGAGCGGCGGCGAAGGCTTCTTCGGTGTGCGTGCTCGGCGGGGTCCACACGACCCGGCGGAGCGGGTCGGGAGAGCAGACGTTCTCGACGGGGATGGTGTGCTCCTCGGCGAACGCGGTCAGCCGGGCGCGTACCGCGGCAAGTCGGGCAGCGGCGAGGGGGTTCTTGTCGGGCCAGGCCTTGGCCGGGGGAGGCCCGTCGTTGGGGAGGGATCGCTCGGGCAGGAACCGCTCCTCGAGCTCGTTGCCGCGGCGCACTGCGGCCAGCCACTGCCGTTGGTAGCGGGCTGCGGCCCGGTTGCGCGGGAGGTCGGCGCCGGTGTGCGGCTGCGAGAGGGCGATCTCGACGAGGACGGCGTCCGGGACGATCCGACCCGGACTGACGTCCCGCTCGGCAGCGATCGTGTCCCTGGCCTCCCACAGCTCGCGCATGATGCCGAGGCCGCGGCGGGTGCGGACCTTGTTGATGCCGGAGGTGCGGCGCCACGGCTCGGCCCGCACGGCAGGCGACCAGTCGAGGAGGGCCTCGAACTCCTCCCGGGCCCACTCCGACTTGCCCTGCCGCCACAGGTCGGCGCCCATGAGGTTGCGCAGCTCGCCGAGGACTTCGACGTCGAGAGCGGCGTAGCGCAGCCACGGCTCGGGCAGCGGTCGCGTCGACCAGTCGACGGCCGAGTGCTCCTTGGCGAGGCTGATGCCGAGGTAGTGCTCGAGCACCGCGGCCAGGCCGACCCGCGGCAGGCCGAGCAGGCGGCCGGCGAGCTCGGTGTCGAAGAGCTGGCGGGGGCGCAGGCCGACCTCGGCGAGACAGGCGAGGTCCTGGGTGGCGGCGTGCAGGATCCACTCGGCATCGCCGATGACGTCGGAGAGCGGGGTCAGGTCCGGGCAGGCGATGGGGTCGATGAGCCAGAGCCCCGAGCCCTCACGCTTGAGCTGGACGAGATAGGCGCGCTGGCCGTAGCGGTAGCCGGATGCACGCTCGGCATCGATGGCGACCGGACCCTCGCCCCCGGCGATCGCAGCCGCGACCTCGTCGAGCTCACGCTCGTCGGCGACGACGTTGGGGACCCCGTCCTCGGGGGTGTGCAGAACCGGCAGCGGGGGGCCGGCGGGCGGGGGCGAGGTGGCGGGCCGGGTCGTCGTCGCCGGATCTGGTGTGTCCCCGCTGGTCTGCTCGGTCATCGGCGGCGCCCCGGGAGCGCGACGACCCCCTCGGGCAGCGGTGGCAGGCCGCCGATCGCGCAGAGGACATCGCTCCAGGCCTGAAGGTGGGCGGCGATCTCGGTCGGGTCGAGGGGGGTCCACGATGCGCGGATCTCCATCTCGACGCTCGCCGGACGGTCGGCCAGGCCGGCATAGCTCTCCGAGACGACCCGCGTGACCGTGCCGGCCTCGGCCCCGTAGGCGACCGCGTGGGCCTCGAGGGCGTCGATGAGCCAGGACCAGCCGGCGTCACCGAGCACAGGGTCGGTCGCCATCTCCGGCTCCATCTCGGCCCGGGCATAGGTCACCGCACGCCACGCGCCGCCCCAGGGCTCCGGCTCGCTGGGGTCGTGGAGGAGGACGAAACGCCCGGTCGCCAGGGCCTCGTCGTCGTGTGCCGTCTGCAGGACGTCGGCCGTCAGGGCGACGGCGAAGGGGGCGATCCGCGAGGGTGCCGGCACCTCGGTGAGGGTGACCTCGGGGCGCAGGACCGCGGCACGGAGGTCGGCCAGGGCAGCGGAGAACTCCGCCGAGCCGGCGCCGGTCACACTGCGAGTTGCCACCCCACGAGAGTATGTGCTGAGCGGCCGAACTCGTGGGAGGCTGCGTGGCACGTGTCGTCCCGCATACCATCGAGCGGTGACCTCTGCGACTGACTCCGACCCCCGCACCTCACCCCTCGTCCGGGCCGCCCGCCGTGAGCCGGTGCCGCACACGCCGGTGTGGTTCATGCGGCAGGCGGGTCGTTCGCTGCCCGAGTACAAGCAGGTGCGCGAGGGGATCGCCATGCTCGACTCGTGCATGCGCCCGGACCTCGTCACCGAGATCACCCTCCAGCCGGTGCGCCGGCACGGTGTCGACGCGGCGATCTTCTTCTCCGACATCGTCGTGCCGCTCAAGGCGATCGGTGTGGATCTCGACATCGTCGCCGGGGTGGGCCCCGTCATCGCCGAGCCGGTGCGCACCAGGGCCGACCTGGACCGCATCCCGGAGATGACGCCGGAGCACGTGCCCTTCATCGCCGAGGCGGTCCGGCTCCTCGTGGCCGAGCTCGGCGCGACTCCGCTCATCGGCTTCGCCGGTGCACCGTTCACCCTCGCGTCCTACCTCGTCGAGGGCGGACCGTCCAAGAACCACGAGCACACCAAGGCCCTCATGCACGGCGACCCAGAGCTGTGGAATGCGCTGTGCGCCCGGCTCGCCCAGATCTCCGGCACCTTTCTGCGGGTCCAGGCCGAGGCGGGAGCCTCGGTCGTCCAGCTCTTCGACTCCTGGGTCGGTGCCCTCCAGCGCACCGACTATGTCGACCTCGTCCTGCCGCACTCGCGGGCCGCGCTCGCCGCGGTCGAGGACCTCGACGTCCCGCGGATCCACTTCGGCGTGGGGACGGGGGAGCTGCTCCCGCTCATGGGCTCGGCTGGCGCGGACGTTGTCGGCGTCGACTACCGGGTCGAGCTCTCCGACGCCATCGAGCGGCTCGGCCCGCAGTATGCGGTCCAGGGCAACCTCGACCCCGCTCTGCTCTTCGCGCCGTGGGAGGTCCTCGCGAAGCGGATCGAGCAGATCGTCGCGGCCGGGCAGTCCGCGAGCGGCCACATCTTCAACCTCGGCCACGGCGTGCTGCCCACGACCGACCCGACCGTGCTCACCCGCGTCGTCGAGCACGTCCACGCGGTGAGCGCGCGCTCGTAGGGTCCGGTGACCCGCCGCCGCATCCCTCCTCCCTCGGTGGAGGTGTGCCGCGTCGCTGGTGGGCCGCCTCGAACCTCCACTGCGGAAGGATCCGGCGCAACCCGCTCCGGGGTGGAGGTGTGCCGCGTCGCTGGTGTGGCGGCTCGCACCTCCAATCGCCGGGGCTAGGGCGTCGCCGTCGGACCCTGCCCTGATGTCGGCTCCTCCGGCTGGGGCCCCTGCTCCGGCTCGGGCCGGGGGTTCGCGCGGGCCGGGCCGTCGGCCGGCGTCGGTCCAGGCGTCTTGGGGGAGCGCCGCCCGGACCGGTTGATGAGCCAGATGAGGAGCCACAGGCCGAGCCCGCCGACGATGATCCACGGCAGCAGCGCGCCGACCGTGCGCACGAGGAGACCGGCCGAGGTGAGGAACGCGTTCCACGCGTCGGAGAAGGCCCCGGAGATTCCCGTGCTCGAGGCGCCGAGATCGCCGGTCATCGTGAGCCTGACCTCGACAGGCGACATGGCGATGCTGCTCTTGAGCGCGTTGAGCCGGGCCTGGAGGGAGTCCAGGTCGGCCTGGCGAGCGCTCAGGGCCGACTCGAGGCGGACGATCTGGTCGATGTCGTTCGTCTGCTCGATGAGGTCGCGCATCCGGTCGATGCTCGCGGTCAGGGTCGCGATCCGCGCCTCGACGTCGATGTACTCGTCCTGGACGTTGTAGGCGTTCGAGGAGCGGGACTGCACCTCACCGATCTCCGCGAGCCTGGCCAGCGTGTCATCGAGCCCGTCGCTCGGGACGCTGATCGTCAGGGCGCCGTACTCCTCGATGCCCGCCGTGCCGTAGTAGCCGTCCCCGAACGACTCCTTCGTCACCGATCCGCCTGCGGCGTCGGCGATCTCACGCACCTGGCGCGCGGCGTCCATGATGTCGTCGACCTTGATGCCGACCTGGGCCTCCCGGACGAGGTACGCCTGGGGCCCGACGTCACTGTGGGACGTCCCCGCGTCGCCGGCCGCCCCGCCCGACTCGGCCTGTTCCCCAGCCTTGTCGATCGCGCCCTGGGCCGCTGCGTCGTAGTCCGCCGCCCCCATCGAGTCGTCGGAGCCGCCACCCGTCGAGCATCCGGCGAGCAGCAGGAGCGCTGCGAGGAGTGCGAGAGCTGTCCGCTTCATGATCGGGTCCTGTCTTCTCCTGGGCCGGAACAAGCCCCAGCCGAGTGTGATCAATCTCGTCCTTCTGACGCGCGCCGCACAGCACAGGATCCACTCGATTTGGTCACGGTTCGATGACGGGTGAGAGTGGGCGCATGAGTGTGCTCGTCGTCGGTGGGGGAGTCGCAGGACTGACTGCGGCCTGGCACCTGCTGAGCACCGGCACGCCCGCCTCTGACATCACCGTCCTCGAGTCCTCTCCGCGGGTCGGTGGGAAGCTGGCCCGTGCCGAGGTCGCCGGCCGCCTTGTCGACATCGGGGCCGAGTCGATGCTCGCCCTGCGACCTGAGGCACGGGAGCTCATCGAGGAGATCGGACTCGGCGACGCCCTGACCGTGCCGGCGACGACGAGCGCCTCCATCTGGTCCCGGGACCGGTTGTGGCCCCTGCCGACCGGCACGCTCATGGGCGTCCCCGTCGACCCGGAGTCGGTGCGTGGTGTGCTGACCGACGCCGAGGTCGCCCGGCTCGCCGACGAGCAGCCCTGGCCGGAGCCGCTCACGGATGACATCGCCGTGGGGGAGTACCTCGCCCATCGACTCGGTGACGCGGTCGTCGATCGCCTCGTCGAGCCTCTCCTCGGCGGCGTCTATGCCGCCTCCGCCCGGCGCCTGTCCATGGCGGCCGCCGTGCCCATGCTGTATGCGGTGGCCCGGGACGGCGGCAGCGTCACCGGAGCAGCCGCGAAGGCCGCGGCGGCACGGTCCGGGACCCGGTCCGGGTCCGGTGCGTTCATCGGGCTCACCGGTGGCGTCGGCCGGCTGCCCGAGCACCTGCGCGACGTCCTCGTCGGGCGCGGGGTGACGGTCGAGACGGGGGTGACCGTCCGCGAGCTCACCGCGACAGGTTCCCCGGGCCGACCGCAGTGGGAGGCGACGTGCGGGGCGGTGCCGACCCCCGCATACCGATCGGCGGACGCCGTAGTCCTGGCGGTTCCGCCACCAGCGGCCGCGCGTCTTCTCGCACCCCTGGCTCCGGTGGCCGGCGAGATCCTCGGCGGCATCGACATGGCGTCGATGGCGATCGTCACCCTCGCCGTCGAGCGGCGGGGGGCAGACCTGCCGGGTTCGGGTTTCCTCGTGCCGGACGTGGACGGGCGCACGATCAAGGCGAGCACGTTCAGCTCGGGCAAGTGGGCGTGGGTCGATGCGCTCGACGAGGACCTCGTGTTCCTCCGGGCCTCGATCGGGCGCGCCGGTGACGTGACCGCCCTGCAATGGCCGGACGCCGACCTCGTCGACGTTGCGGTGCGTGAGGTCGGGGAGGCCGTCGGTGCCCCGCTGCCCCGGGTCGTCGACAGCCACGTGCAGCGGTGGGGCGGGGGCCTTCCGCAGTATGCCGTCGGCCACCTCGGGCGCATCGCCCAGGTCGAGGCGGCAGTGGCCAGGGTGCCCGGTCTCGAGGTGTGCGGCGCCGCATACGGTGGTGTCGGAATCCCAGCAGTCATCGCGTCGGCCCGTGCCGCGGCCGAGCGACTCACGAGAGGCAGTTCATGAGCGAGCGTCCCATCCCGGCCAAGCCGTCCCCCGCGCGGATGCGGGAGATCAACGACTCCATCCGCTATGCGATGTGGTCCGTCTTCACGGTGGACCGTCCGCTCGCGGACGCCGACCGGGACGCGCTGACCACTGAGCTCGAGGAGCTGTGCGCTGAACTCGAGGAGTCCGGCGTGACGATCCGCGGGTGGTACGACGTCGCCGGGCTGCGCGCCGATGCCGACCTCATGGTGTGGTGGCACGCCGAGACGATCGAGGCACTCCAGGACGCCTACCACCGGGTGCTGCGCACCGGCTTCGGCGCGCACCTGGCCCCGGTCTGGTCCAACGCCGCCCTGCACCGGCCGGCCGAGTTCAACAAGAGCCACATCCCGGCGTTCCTCGCCGAGGAG
>JAAYSB010000169.1 GCA_012518475.1 Intrasporangiaceae bacterium
AGTGACGCGTTCGTCCTCGCCGGCCGGGTGGCGCGGGAGGGCCAGCTCACCCGCCCGAAGGCCGCCTGAACGGCGGTACCCACACAACCACAGTCGGGGTATGTGCTGCTCACCTCGGTGAGCGGCGCATACCCCCTCTGTCGTTCAGCCGCGGGACTGGGAACCGGCACCGGTGCGCGCCCACCAGGACTCGATCTCGTCGACGACCCGGGCCGGTGAACGGACCCACGTGACGTGGTCGTTCGAGGCCCCCGCGGGGACCTCGCTGTCGGCGTAGTGCCAGCGGGTCCGCGTCGCCGGGTCATAGAGGCCGGCCAGGCCGTCGACGCCGGCAGCCGGACCGAGCTGGTCGCCGTCGAGGCTGATGAGCAGGGCCGGCGTCGTGATCGGAGCACCGGCCGGGAACGGCAGACGACCGGTGCGGATGAGGCGGGCCCACTCCTGCATCAGGGTCCGGGCCCCCGGCGCCCCGAAGGCAGGCTCAGGCAGACATCCGAAAACCCTTGTCATCGTAGGGATCACGGCGGAGGCGAGGAACCAGATCGGCCAGCCGCCATGGGGGTAGTGCCGATAGTGCGGGATCACCCCACCGACGGTGACCACCCCGTCCGCCGGAGTGCGCGTCAGCTCGTGCCCGGTGGCGAACTGCCCGCCGAGGCTGTGACCGAGAATGATGACCGGCCGGTCCGGATCCTCGGCGCGGGCCTGCTCGACTGCGGCAGCGGTGTCATCGACCTCGTCGGCATAGCTCCAGTCCACGCGGCGACTGGCGACCGGCTGGTCCTTCTCGAAGCCCCGACGCGGCAGGGCCCGCGCCTCCCAGCCCCGCTTGCCGAATTCCTCCACGAGGGGCCGGTAGTACCCCGATCCGATCGCCATCGCCGGCGAGATGAGCACGATCGGCGCAGCGGCTCCCGTCACTCGCCGTCCTCGACGAGGTGCGGCCAGCCGGCGGTGAAGTACTCGATGAACCGGTCGCTGATGAACTCCTCGCGCAGGTGGTCGGCCGTGAGGGGGAAGGCGGGCGCGGCATACCTGGGGTCGGCGACGGCGTGCGCCGCGAAGGCGTGGTCGGCCATCGCGCCCTTGCCGACGATCGCGAAGTCGGCGCCCCGGTCGAGGCACCACTGCGCGTCAGCGGCGGAGGCGATCGCACCGGCGACGCCGAGACGGGTGCCGTTCCGTTCGAGGCCGGTGAAGGCGTCGATGAGCAGGTCGTGCTCGGCCTGGTCGGCCTCATCGTGCGGACGCTTGCGCACGTCCCAGAGCGACATGTCGAGATAGTCGAGCGACCCCTCCCGCATGAGCTCACCGGCAAGGGTGGCCGTCTCGGTGAGGACGAGGCCGTGCCGCTCGGGCGAGAGACGGATCCCCAGCTGGAAGTCCGGGCCGGTCTCGGCACGGATCGCGGCGATGACCTCGTGCACGATGCGGGTGCGGCCGGCGTAGTCGCCACCCCAGCCGTCGTCACGAGCGTTGCGCGGCTCGAGGAACTGGGTGAGCAGATAGCCGTGCGCGCCGTGGATCTCGGCGCCGTCGAAACCGGCCTGCTCGGCCCGGCGAGCAGCAGCAGCGAAGTCCGCGACCACCTGCTCGACCTCTCCCGCGCTCAGCGCCCGGGCACCCTTGGCCGGCTCGTCATAGGCACTCACCAGTGGAACGCCGGAGGCAGCGGAGTCGGCCCGCTTGCCACCGTGGTGCAGCTGGACCGCTGAGACCGCGCCGTGCTCCCGCAGGCGGGCGGCAAGGCGCTCGAGCCCGGGGAGGTGCTCGTCGCCGCTGATCCCGAGCTGCCCGGCCCAGGCGTTGCCGGCGCGCGCGACATATGCGGCGGCCGTCATGACCAGACCGAAGCCACCGCAGGCGCGCGCCACGAGCCAACGGATCTCGTCGTCGCTGAGGGTGCCGTCGAGATTGCTCTGCGTGTTCGTCAGCGGAGCGAGCATGAAGCGGTTGCGCCAGCCCGGCCCCCTGGTCAGGTCGAGTGGCTCGGAGAAC
>JAAYSB010000170.1 GCA_012518475.1 Intrasporangiaceae bacterium
CCTCGACTCGATCGGCGAGTTCATCCGCCGCTGGCTCACCGCCCACAACCGGTGGGGCTCACCGGTATTCATCGCCGGCGAGAGCTATGGCGGATACCGGGTCGCCCGCCTCGCCAAGCTGCTCCCGGAGAAGTACGGCATCGGACTCAACGGCGTCGTCATCATCAGTCCAGCCCTGGAGTTCGGCCTGCTCGCACCCAACGACTACAGCATCGCCGCCTGGGTCGACCTGCTCCCGACGATGGCGGCGGCCGCCCACCGCAATGGCCTCGGTCGCGACCAGGCCAAGGGCGCTGCGATAACCCAGGTGATCGCCGCTGCCGAGAAGTTCGCGACGACCGACTACGTCGCCTTCCTCACCCAGGGCGCGTCGATGCCGGCGAAGAAGCGCGACCAGGTCCTGACCCGTTTCGCCGACCTGACCGGACTCGACCGGGAGCTGGTCGAGCGGGCCGAGGGACGCATACCTATCCACGTCTTCGCCCGTGAGCTGCGCGGCGGTGGCGAGGTCGTCGGTCTCTACGACGCGAGCATGGTCTCCGGCAACCCGTTCCCCGACCGGGACGGCATGACCTGGCCGGATCCCACCCTCTCGGGCATCGAGCGGATCTTCGCCGCCGGGGCCAACCAGCAGATCCGTAGCGTCGTGGGCGTCGACACCGACCGCGAGTACCTGCTGCTCTCCCACGAGGTCAACCAGTCGTGGGGTGACGACGGCACGGAGAAGTCGTGGGTCAGCCCGCCCCAGGGTGCGGTCGACGACCTGCGGTATGCGCTGGCCCTGTCGCCGCATACCCGCTACTTCCTCTGTCACGGACGGTTCGACCTCGTCACCCCGTACCACTCGAGCGACCGGCTCGTGAACCTCATGCGGCTGCGCGAGAGCGATGCCGGACGGATCACGACCCAGCACTTCCTCGGCGGGCACATGTTCTACACGTGGACCGAGTCGCGGCGGGCGTTCCGGGACGCGATGGTCCAGTTCTATCGGGAGGCCACGGCCGGGTGAGCCACGGATCTCAGGGGTCTCCCGGATGGAGCCGGCCCGCGCCGGTCTGAAAGGGTTGAGGGATGAAGCTCCCGTTCGCCCTTGATGACCTCCTCTCTCGCCTCCCGCTGCCGGAGGGGCTCACCGACAAGATGCCCGGCGGTCCCGGCGAGAAGGTGGTCCTCGAGCTCGACCTCGGACGGGGGCTGGCCGAGGCGGCGCCGACGAATCCGCTCGAGGCGATCCGCGCGCTGCGCACGCCGCTGCTGCGCACCCTCGTCGAGCACCTGCGCAAGGCAGCGAAGGACGACTCGGTCGTCGGCCTCATCGGCATCATCCACGGCGACGGGCTGACACTCGCCCAGTCCGACGAGCTGCGGGCCGCGGTCCGGGACTTCCGCAGGAGCGGCAAGCCGAGCCTCGCGTTCAGTCCGGGGTTCGGCGAGCTCGGGGACGGCAGCGTCGGCTATCACCTGGCGACCGCCTTCGAGCGGGTCTGGCTCCAGCCGGCGTCCGGGCTCGGCCTGCTCGGCTTCACGGGCTCCGGGGTCTTCCTGCGCGGCACCTTCGACAAGCTCGGTCTGGAGCCCCAGTTCGGCCAGCGCTACGAGTACAAGAGCGCGGCCGACACCTTCATGCGCCGTGAGTTCAGCGACCCGCACCGGGAGATGACGACCCGGCTCGTCGAGTCGGCGACCGAGCAGCTCATCGCCGACGTCGCCGCCGACCGGTCGCTGGACGCCTCGGCCGTCCAGGACGCGATCGCCGTCTCGCCGCTGACCCCGGACGAGGCGCTGGAGCGAGGTCTGATCGACAACATCGGCTACCGCGACGAGGCCTATGCGGAGATGCGCAGCCGGCTGCGGCTCGAGGAGCCGACGCTGCGGTATGTCGAGCGCCACGGCGTCAGTCGGTTCAACGCCGTGATGGAGCAGCTCCCCAAGCCGGGGAACAAGCCTCGCGTGGCGATCATCGAGGCCATCGGTGGCATCCAGGTGGGGCACGCGGCGCCCGGCCCGGGCGGCCGCGTCGTCGGCTCGGACGCCCTCGGGGCAGCGCTGCGGGCTGCC
>JAAYSB010000171.1 GCA_012518475.1 Intrasporangiaceae bacterium
GCGTCGTCGATCGTCGAGCCGAGGCTCGTGATCTCGTCCGTGACATCGGGGACGAGGAGGAGCGAGGAGTGACCTCCCGAGACCAGCATGGCCATCGTCGGCTCCGGCAGCGGCCCGTGCTCGACGATATCGACCGCGACGTGGGAGGCGAGGTGGTTGACGCCGTAGATCGGGACGCCGAGGGCGACCGCGAGCGCCTTCGCCGAGGCCACGCCGACCATGAGAGCGCCAGCGAGTCCGGGCCCGGAGGTGACAGCGATCGCGTCGAGCTCCTTGAGCGTGACCCCTGCAGTGGTGCAGGCGCGCTCGATCGTCGGGATCATCGCCTCGAGGTGGGCTCGGCTCGCAACCTCGGGGACCACTCCCCCGAAACGGGCGTGCTCGTCGACACTGCTCGCGATCGCGTCGACGAGGAGGGTCTCGCCGCGCACGATCCCGACCCCGGTCTCGTCGCACGAGGTCTCGATCCCGAGGACGAGAGGCTGGTCAGCCATCGGTCTCACCTTCTGTCGGCTCGAGGCTCTTGCGCATGACGAGCGCGTCGATGTCACCCGGCTGGTAGTAGCGCCTGCGCACCGTCAGCGTCTCGAATCCCGCTCTGGCATAGAGCTTCTTGGCCGGCTCGTTGTCGTCGCGAACCTCGAGCATGAGGTATGCGGCGCCCGCCTCCCGCGCCCGCTGGCTGAGGAGGTCGAGCAGCTCGGACCCGAGTCCGGTGCCCTGGGCGGCGGGGGCGACGGCGATCGTCATGATGTCGGCGACCTCGCCGCCGAGGTCGAGACCCGCATAGCCGAGGACGTCATCCTGATCGGCCCCGGGCCCGGGAGTGACGACGACGTAGTCCCGGCGGGGACGTCCGGCGAGCTCGGCCCACCAGGTCTGCTCGGACCAGGCGTCCTGGGCGAACAGCTCGGTCTCAAGCCGTGCGAGGCGCGGGATGTCGGTCCAGGCCAGGGCACGGACGGTCAGCGTCCTCGTCCCGGTGGTCATGGCTGACCGATCTGGGCTCGGGGCGCCATGATCGTGGACTTCGGAGCGACCGAGGGCTGGGCGTCGGGGCGACGGAGGTACAGCGCGTCCAGGCCGATCTCCACGCCCTCCGCGATCTGCTGGAGCGCCACCTCAGCCAGGGCGCCGGCACTGGCGTCGAGGAGGCCGACCGGCTGGGTGAGGACCTCGGGATAGAGGACCGGGCCACGACCCACCGCGGGCAGTCCCCTGAGCTCCTCGGGGATGTCGGCGGGGCGGATGACCTCCGGGTCGGTCTGGCGGCGCACGCGGCCGTCCTCGACGGTGTAGCGAGCGAGATAGACCTCCTTGCGCCGCGCGTCGGTGGCGACGACGAACTCCGGCGCCCCGTCGATGGATCCGCTGGACAGCGCCGCGTATGCGAGGGCGTCGAGCGACACGACACCGTGGCACGGGACCCCGCAGGCGAAGGCGAAGGTCTTCGCAGTGACCAGGCCCACGCGCAGCCCGGTGAACGGACCGGGACCGACTCCGACCGCGACATCGGTGACGTCGACAGGGCCTACTCCGGCGGCGGCCAGGGTCTTGACGATGAGCGGTGCCAGGTGCTCGGTGTGGGCACGGGCATCGACGACGGCCTTCTCGGCGAGGACGCGGCTGCCGTCGTGGACGGCCACAGTGATCGCCGACGTCGAGGTGTCCATGGCGAGGAGGATCACGACCGGTCCCCCCGATCCTCGAGTGACGCCAGATCAGCGTCGGACCAGCGCTCACCTCGGGTATGAACCGTTGCTCTCCGCGTCGACTCGCCCTCGAGGACGACCTCGAGCCCGTCGGTCGAGAGGTCCTCGGCGACGCCGTGCCCCCACTCGACGATCGTCACGGCCCGGTCCAGGTCGGCATCGAGGTCGAGGTCGTCGAGCTCGTCGAGGCCCGAGAGGCGATAGGCGTCCACGTGGACGAGCACCGGCCCGTCGACCAGCGACGGGTGGACCCGGGCGATGACGAAGGTCGGTGAGGTGATCGGACCGCGGACGTTGAGCCCTTCGGCGATCCCCTGGGTCAGGGTCGTCTTGCCGGCCCCGAGACCACCGGTGAGGATGACGAGGTCACCGGCGCGGAGTATACGGCCTAGTCGCTGACCCCAGGCGCGGGTGTCCTCTGCCTCGACGAGCGGTGGGCTCGTGACCGTCACGGCCCGACCTCGTCGAGCAGCTTGAGCAGCTCGGCGTTGACCAGGTCGGGGTACTCGAGCATGACGACGTGGCCCGCATTGGAGACGATGACGTGGTCGCTGCCGGGGATCCCTTCGGCGATGGTCCGGCCGTGCTCGAGCGGCGTGAGCCGGTCGTTGTCGGCGGTGATGACAAGCGTTGGGACGGCCCCCCAGACGCCGAGGACACCGCGGCGGTCGTGATCGTTGAAGGTCGCGATGAACTGGCTGATCGTCTGGAAGGAGGTCTCGAAGGCGAGATCGGCGGTGAACCGGATGAGGGTCTTGGAGACGTTGGAGGAGAACGAGTAGTAGTGCGTGAAGTATTCCTCAAGGCTGCGGCCCATCCCTCGCAGCTTGCGCAGGGCGACCTCCTGCCGGCCAAGTCGGGTGAGGGCGCCGGGTCCGTAGCGTTCGATCATCCGCCCGGCGAAGGCGCCGTAGCCGAGCGTGATGAGCCCGCCTTCACCACCGGCGCTCGTCGCCACGAAGACCGCGCCGACCACCCGGTCGCCGATCTGGTCGGCGGAGGTCTCCCCGAAGGCCATGATCGTGATGCCGCCCATCGAGTGCCCGACGAGGACGACCTTCTCGTCCGGGATCACCTGGTCCATGACGCGGCGCAGGTCGCGGCCCAGCTGGGCGATGGTCGTGTGGTCCGGGCTGCCGGAGCCGGAGCTGCCGTGCCCACGGTGGTCGTAGGACACGACGCGGTAGCCGGCCTCGGTGAGCCCCCGACGCTGGAAGACCCAGGACTTCAGGCACACCGTGAATCCGTGAAGCAGCACGACTGTAGGGGCGCCCTCGCGAGGGTTCGCGGGCTCGTCGATCTCGACGTGCAGGGTGACGCCATCTTCGGTGCGCACGGTCGTGACCCGCGTCGGGGTGAACTCGAGGCTGCCGGTCAGGGACCGCATTGGTTGCGCGGTGCGCTCGCGGCGGCGCTGACGCATGGCCCCCGCGGCGGCGGCGCCACCGGCAGCGGCGGCGAGGGCGACGGCGGCCTTCGTTCGCTTCCTGGGAGTCATGCTGAGCCCTCTCCGACATAGCGCCGGGTGGCGCGGGGCGCCAACCGGGTGACGATCTCGTAGTTGATGGTTCCGGCTGCCTCGGCCCAGTCCTGGGCGGTCGGCTCTCCATCGCCTCCCCGGCCGAAGATCACCACTTCGTCTCCTGCCGAGCCGGCGAAGTCCGGGCCGAGGTCGACCATGATCTGGTCCATGCATACCCGTCCGGCCAAGGGGGTATGCGGTCCTCCAGCGACCTGGATCGGCCCCAGATTGCCTGCGGATCGGGGGATTCCGTCGGCATATCCCATGGGGACCAGACCGATGACGGTGTCCCTGTCGGCGTGCCAGGTGTGTCCGTAGGAGACGCCCTGACCGGCCTTGACGCGCTTGACGAGGGAGAGCCGGGCGGTCAGTCGCATCGCCTCGCGCAGTCCGTAGTCCTCCGGGCGACCGAGGTCGGGGACCGGGGACAGCCCATAGACGGCGAGGCCGGGGCGGACCATGTCGAGGTAGGCGCTCGGGTTGGTCAGCGTCGCGGCGGAGTTGGCGATGTGGAGCCGGCCAGGGTGGATGCCGGTTCGCTCGGCGATGCGGACCGCCTCGTGGAAGGTCTTCTGCTGACCGCGCACTGTCGGGTGCTCTGGGGCGTCCGCATAGACGAAGTGCTGCCACATCCCCTCCACTCTGATGACGCCCTCGGCTGCCAGCGGAGCAACGGCCGCGACGAGATCGTGCCATGCACTGCTCCCGGCGTCGTCGAGGAGTGCTCCCCCGCGGGCCAGTCCGGTGTCGACCTTGAGATGGATGGGGGCGGTGGCGCCGCTCTCGCGCGCGGCATCGACCACGGAGTCGAGCTGCCACTGGCTCGACACGGTCACCTCGATGCCGCGTGAGAGGGCCCCGGCGACGTCGGCGCCGGGCGAGTACAGCCAGGTGAGCATGGGTGCATCGATGCCCGCGTCGCGGGCTGCCACGGCCTCGCCGAGCTGGGCGACCCCGAGTGCGGCAGCACCGCCGCGGAGTGCTGCTCGGGCTGCGGGGATGAGTCCGTGGCCGTAGGCGTCGGCCTTGACGACCGCCATGACGTCGGCACCGGCCACCCGGTCCCGGAGGGCGGCGACGTTGCCCGCGACGGCATCGAGGTCGACCTCGACGGCGAAGGACGACGCGTAGTCGGGCGTCGTGGCTTCGCGCGCGGGCAGAGTGTGTGAGGTCATGGCGCCTCAAGTCTAGGTGTCACGCGCCGTACGCAGACCGCGAGCCCGGACGCTTCACGGCGCCGCGCGAGTCACTGCAGGGTCGTAAACCACTCGTAGGTCTCGGCGAGGCCCACCTGGAGGGCGACCGGCTCGATGTCGGGGAAGAGGCCGCGCAGGACGGAGTTCTCCGCCTGCGAGTGCTTGACGTCGCCAGGGCGGGGATCGCGGTGCTCGACCTCGGCTGTCCGCCCGGTCACCTGCTCCAGCTCGGCGATCAACTGGAGCAGCGTCGTGTTGGTGCCGAAGGCCAGGTTGACCGGCTCGGGGTGGGTGACGCCGCGGACCGCTGCGTCGAGCAGGACCTCGCAGACCGTGCCTACATAGGTGAAGTCCCGGGAGTTGGACCCATCGCCGTTGACCGGCAGCGGTCTGCCGGAGCAGAGGGCGTCCATGAAGACCGGGATGACAGCGGCATACACGTGACCGGCTCGCTGAAGGGGACCGAAGACATTGAAGAACCGGAAGGCCATGGTGCGCAGTCCGAAGGACTCCTGGTAGGCAAGCGCGTAGTGCTCGGTCGCGAGCTTGGTGACCGCATAGGGACTCATCGGGCCGACC
>JAAYSB010000172.1 GCA_012518475.1 Intrasporangiaceae bacterium
CGGCGATGTCGTCGAGCCGGTGAGCGTGGACAGCGAGGACGGCCTGAACGTCCTGCGGCACTCGTGCGCCCACGTCCTCGCCCAGGCGGTGCAGCAGGTCGACCCGGACGCCAAGCTCGGCATCGGCCCGCCCATCCGGGACGGGTTCTACTACGACTTCGACGTCGCCGAGCCGTTCACTCCCGAGAGCCTCAAGGCCCTCGAGAAGGTCATGCAGCGCATCATCAACGAGGGACAGACCTTCGTGCGCCGCGAGGTCTCGGACGAGGACGCGCTCGTCGAGCTGGCCGGCGAGCCCTACAAGTGCGAGCTCATCGGCCTCAAGGGCGGCGCCTCGGAGGAGGCTGCCGAAGGTGCCTCGGTCGAGGTCGGCGGCGCCCAGCTGACCATCTATGACAACGTCCGCCGGGACGGCTCGGTCGCCTGGGGCGATCTGTGCCGGGGACCGCACCTGCCGAACACCAAGCTGCTCGGCAACGCGTTCAAGGTCATGCGCTCGGCCGCCGCCTACTGGCGTGGCGACCAGGCCAACCAGCAGCTGCAGCGCGTCTATGGCACCGCGTGGCCCACCAAGCCCGAGCTGACCGCCTACCTCGACCGTCTGGCCGAGGCAGAGAAGCGCGACCACCGCAAGCTCGGGGCCGAGCTCGACCTGTTCTCGTTCCCGGATGAGATCGGCTCCGGCCTCGCCGTGTTCCACCCCAAGGGCGGTGTCCTCAAGCGGGTCATGGAGGACTACGTGCGTCAGCGGCACATCGAGGAGGGCTTCGACTACGTCGGCACCCCGCACCTCGCCAAGGAGGGGCTGTTCCACACCTCCGGCCACCTGCCGTACTACAAGGACACGATGTTCCCGCCGATGGAGTTCGAGGGCTCGGACTACTACGTCAAGGCGATGAACTGCCCGATGCACAACCTCATCTACCGCTCCCGCGGGCGCAGCTATCGCGACCTGCCGATGCGGTTGTTCGAGTTCGGGTCGGTCTACCGCTATGAGAAGTCCGGCGTCGTCCACGGCCTCACCCGCGTGCGGGGCATGACCCAGGACGACAGCCACTCCTATGTCACCAAGGAGCAGGCTGCCGACGAGATCAAGCACCTGCTCGGGTTCGTGCTCGGGCTGCTGCGCGACTTCGGCCTCGATGACTTCTATCTCGAGCTGTCCACCCGCGATGACAGGAACAAGGACAAGTTCGTCGGCTCCGACGAGGACTGGGCCGAGGCGACCCGGGTGCTCGAGGAGGCCTGCCAGGAGTCCGGGCTCACCCTCGTCCCGGATCCCGGTGGAGCCGCGTTCTACGGGCCCAAGGTGTCGGTGCAGGCCAAGGACGCCATCGGCCGGACCTGGCAGATGTCGACCATCCAGTACGACTTCAACCAGCCCAAGGGCTTCGGACTCGAGTACCAGGCTGCCGACGGCTCCCGCCAGCAGCCGGTCATGATCCACTCGGCGAAGTTCGGCTCGCTCGAGCGGTTCTTCGGCGTGCTCGTCGAGCACTATGCCGGGGCCTTCCCGGTCTGGCTCTCACCGGTCCAGGCGCTCGGAGTGCCTGTGGCCGAGGAGTTCCAGCCCTATCTGGAGGGCGTCCTCGACCAGCTCAAGGAAGCGGGCATCCGCGTCGAGATGGACGCCTCGGACGACCGGTTCCCCAAGAAGATCCGCAACGCGAGCAAGTCCAAGGTGCCCTACATCCTCATCGCCGGTGGCGAGGACCAGGCCGCCGGGACGATCTCGTTCCGTTACCGGGATGGTTCGCAGGAGAACGGCGTGGCCATCGAGGAGGCGATCACCAAGATCCGCGAGGCGATCGAGGCCAAGGCCCAGGTCTGAGCTCCTGGCCCGCGCGCGGAGACGCTGTCACCGGGAGGCGCTGCTGGGGAAGGGTGAGCGGGCCTGGGCCCGGATGGGTTTCCCCACCAATCCGGCTCTCGTGACCCTGGGGAAAGGTGCGCGGGTCTGAACCCCGGTGGGTTTCCCCAGCGTGGCTGGGTGGGGCTTGTGGATAAGTCCTGAGGTGGTGTGCTGAGGTGCGGGACGCTGGGGGAGTGAGCGCGATCCCCGATGAGGTGGCCGGACTGGCCCGACGGCAGGCCGGCGTCCTCTGCCGTCGTCAGCTCAGGGACCTTCTGAGCGACGATGCCATCCAGTGGCGGATCGCCTCCGGACGCTGGCGACGGATCATCCCCGGGGTGTATGCCACGCATGCCGGCGAGGTGACGTGGGAGATGCGGGCTCACGCCGCGGTGCTGTACTGCGGTACGGATGCGGCCCTCGCGCTGGATGCGGCTGGCTATCTGCACGGCTTTGTTGCGCGGCGGCCCCAGGTCATCACGGTGGTCGTTCCGCACTCGCGCAGGGTGCGCCGTGTTCCGGGGCTCAAGGTGGCTCGTCGTCGGACACTGCGATCGACGACGCGCAAGGGTTTCACCCTGACCACGGCGGTGGAGACCGTGCTCGACTGTGCCGCCAGCCCGCTGCTCACCGAGCGCGACGTCATCTGCCTCGTGGCGGAGGCCGTGCGAGTCCGGGCAGTGACAGACGAGGACCTGGCCACGGGCCTGGCGGCACGGGCACAGCATCCACAGAGACGAGTGATTGCCCTGGCCATCGGTGATGTCGCAGAGGGTGCTGAGTCCGGACTCGAGATCCTGGCCCTCCGTGATGTCATCCGGGCACATGGGCTTCCTGAGATGACCGTGCAGCGACCCGTCGACGGCGGTCGCCTACGTCGGGATCTCGAGAACGAGGAGTTCCGGGTCATTCTCGAGCTCGACGGGAGAGTCGGGCACGAGGGTGCGGACCGCCTGCGCGATCTCCGGCGCGATCGGCAGGCTTCGAGCAGCGGACGCATCACGCTGCGGGCAGGCTGGGTCGATGCCGCGACGGAGCCCTGTGCGCTCGCTGCGGACCTCTTCGGCACGTACCGCACCCGCGGCTATCGCGGCGTCCTGCTCGCCTGCGGACCGTCGTGCACCGCAGGGGGAGCCGCCGTCGCCGGGTGAGGCGCTGCTGGGGAAGGGTGTGGGGACCTGGGCCCGGATGGGCTTCCCCAGCCGCGCGGAAGGGCGAGGCCGGGGAAAGGTGTGGGGGGCAGCGTCGGGCGAGTTACCCCAACGGCGGTCTCAGGCGCCCGGCCAGTGCTCGATGAGCCGGCGTCGGGTGTCCTCGAGGAGCACGGGCACGGCCTTGGTCTGCCCGACGATGGGCAGGAAGTTCGAGTCCCCGAACCAGCGGGGCACGATGTGCTGGTGCAGGTGGGCGGCCACGCCTGCCCCGGCGACAGCGCCCTGGTTCATGCCGATGTTGAAGCCGGCCGGCTCCGAGGACGCGGTGAGCGCCTGGATGCCCGCGCGGGTCAGTGCGCTGAACTCGAGGGTCTCCTCGTCGGTGAGGTCCACATACCGGGAGACGTGGCGGTAGGGGCAGATGAGGATGTGCCCCGGGTTGTACGGGAACAGGTTCATCACGACGTAGCAGTGCTCCCCCCGGTGCACGATGAGCCCCTCGTCGTC
>JAAYSB010000173.1 GCA_012518475.1 Intrasporangiaceae bacterium
GACGACCGCGTGCAAGGCACTGCACCGCTGCCGGGCGTGCGGTGACCCCTTCGACGAGTTCAAGGCGGTGTGAGCGTGAGCCTCCTCGTGCCCTCGGGCGGTGCCGCGCGCACCCGCCATCAGTTCCACGATCTCACCGTCATCGACCGCGAGCCGCTCACCGACCGCTCCGTGGCTCTCACCTTCGCCGTCCCCGACGAGCGTGCCGCCGACTTCCTGCGTTTCCAGGCCGGCCAGCACCTCACCCTGCGCGCCGATGTCGGGGGAGAGGACGTCCGCCAGTCGTACTCGCTCTGCCTCTCACCGGCGCGGGCCCGCGCGATGCAGGCGGTGCGCGTCGGCGTGAGCACAGTCCCACGCGGGCGGATGTCGACCTATCTCAACACCTCGGTCCAGGTTGGTGACACCGTCGCCGTCATGCCGCCGCTCGGGACGTTCGTCGTGCCGACCGACCCCGAGGCAGCCAAGCACCACGTCATGGTCGCAGCGGGCTCCGGCATCACCCCGATCCTGTCGCACGTCGAGAATGTGCTCGGCAGCGAGCCGCTCTCGCGGGTCACGCTGTTCTTCGGCAACCGCTCCAGCGGTGACGTCATGTTCCTCGAGGAGCTCGAGGACCTGAAGGACCAGCACCTGTCCCGGTTCAACCTCGTCCACGTCCTCTCCCGTGAGGCGCTCGCCGTCGAGCTGTTCTCCGGCCGGATCGATGCCGACCGGCTGAAGCGGCTCCTTGAGGCGTTCGCGCCCGTGGAGAGCGTCGATGAGTTCTATCTGTGCGGACCCTTCGGCATGGTCGAGGACGCCAGGACGCTGCTCGGCTCCCTCGGTGTGGCCCCCGAGCATGTGCACCACGAGGTGTTCCACGTGCCCGTCGGCGACGAGCCGGAGATCATCGCCGAGGACGTCGTCGTGGACGCCGTCGTCACGGTGACCCTTGACGGGCGCACCTCTCGCATCGAGATGCACGACGGTGCCGAGTCCATCCTCGCCGCGACTCTCCGGGTGCGCCCGGACGCCCCGTACTCCTGCACCGGCGGGATGTGCGGCACCTGCCGCGCCCGGGTGGTCTCGGGAGAGGTGCGGATGGACCGGTCGTATGCGCTGGAGGCCGACGAGATCGCCGCCGGCGTCGTCCTCGCGTGCCAGTCGCACCCCGTCACCGACGAGGTCGAGCTGACCTACGACTCGTAGCGGCTCAGATGTTCGGGCGCCCGAGAGCCCGATAGGTCCACCCGGCCTCGCGCCACACCTGGGGATCGAGCTTGTTGCGGCCGTCGATGATGACTGGCTGCTCCACGCTCGTGCTGATCGTCGAGGGGTCGAGGTCGCGGTAGTCCTGCCACTCGGTCAAGTGGAGGACGACGTGCGCCCCAGCCACGGCCTCGGCGATGGTGTCGACGTAGTCGGGCCCGGGACGGTGGGCGCGCGCGACCGGCAGTGCCCGGGGGTCGTGGACCTTGACGGTCGCGCCTGCTGCCTGGATCATCTCGGCGATGTCGAGTGCGGGGGAGTCTCGGATGTCGTCGCTGTTCGGCTTGAACGCTGCTCCGAGGACACCGACAGTCTTGCCGCGGAGGGTCCCCCCGCACGCCTCGCGGGCGAGGTCGACCGTGCGGGCGCGGCGGCGCAGGTTGATCGCGTCGACCTCGCGCAGGAAGGTCAGGGCCTGGTCGGCGCCGAGCTCGCCGGCGCGGGCCATGAAGGCGCGGATGTCCTTGGGCAGGCAGCCACCGCCGAAGCCGATGCCCGCACCGAGGAACTTGTGACCGATCCTGTCGTCGTGGCCGATGGCCTCGGCGAGGGCGAC
>JAAYSB010000174.1 GCA_012518475.1 Intrasporangiaceae bacterium
ACCAACGTTTCCGTTGGCAAGGGTTCGAGCCTTGTGCGTCGGGTGGACGCAATGGAACGCTGCGGGAACAGGCGACCACGGGTCGAGAGGCTTGTTTCCGCGTGGAATCAAGGCATCCGCGCCGATGCCGAGTCCGAGAACGGGGCCGATGACCCGTTGATCGGGGCGTCGGCGGAACCAAAGAAACGACCTCGAACAGGGCTCACGGACACCGAAGTGGACGCTATGCGAACAGCCCGCGCGCAGGGCGTGAGCGTGAACGCGCTGGCGCGCCGGTTCGGAGTTCACCGGGGCACGGTGTGGGCGAAGACGCGCTGACAGCGCCCACGCCCGGCACTCACGATCAGAGTCCCAGGCCCGGACGGTCGGGGTACGGATCGCTTCGAGTGGTGTCCGGTGCAGACGGCGCGTGGAGTCGCCGTGCTCGTTCATCGGCAAGCCGTCGAGTCTGTTCTACCGCTGCCCGCTTCGTCTCGATCAGCGCGGCGGCTTCTGCGGGTGTGAGCGCGCGGAGTTCTTCGGCTTCCTTGCGGACGGCGGCTGCTTGCGCGTGGGCGTCGCGGGCTTCGCGCTCGGGGCGGATAAACCGTGCTCGTATCGGGTCTCGGCGCACTCGTTCGGCTGCAAGTTCCTGCGCGAGTAGTGCGAGGCGTTCGCGGTCGTGCCGGTCTTTGAGTGCCGCCTGCTCGGTCTGTGCGGCGGCGAGGGCGCTGGCGGCGTCGAGCATGCGCGGGTCGTGTTCAGCGCGGCGCTCGGCGGCTGTCACCGCCCATTCACTGAGCGCGTCGTTCTGGCGCGGCAGGCTACCCCAGGCGTCACGCGCCCGCTTGCGTGCCGCGCGGGTGTGCTCGGTTGTGGCCTGGTGTTCCTGCCGTGCTCTGCGTCGCGCGAACCTGCCCGCCGTTGCCAGCCGATCCGATGCGGTGCTCTCGGCGGCGACTGCGGCGAGGTAGGTTCCGCCGTCCTCGACGGCCTGTGGCACCAGCTCCGCGATGACCTCGGCGCGGGCCTGGGTTGTGTGAGTCTCGGCGGTGCGGATCATCTCGGCGTTCTGCTCGTCCTCCGCCTTGTGCGCGGCGCGCTGCTGGTCGAGCCGCCCCGCGAGCTGCTCCCACTTCTCCGCTCTGGCCTCTGCGCGCTCGGCCTCGCGCACGAGTCGGGCAACCTCGTCGTTCACCATGCTCACGGGGCCGTCAGCGACGAGGCCGCGCACCGATTCTGCCGCGCGTTCGGTGGCGTCGGCGAGTCCTCGGTCTGCCCGGTCGCGTTCCATTGCCTCGATGAACTGTGCTCGGGCGTCAGCCATGCTCTCCGCGACGAGGTGCAGGGTGTTCGTCTCGCGGCCTCGGGTCATGCCGACATACACCGCCGCGCCGCCCATCTGCTCGCCGAGCACGGTGTGCGAGGCGGGCGCGGTCACGCCCTGCACCCCGTAGGCGGTCGCGGCGTAGGAGAGGTGGGCGTGCTCGCGTACATACTCAGCGGGTAGATGCAGCGAGTGTTCGCGCTTGCGGTCGCTGTGCGCGTCGCGCACCCACAGCGACCCATCCGCCTCGACGTGTTGCACGCTCCACTGCTGCCGGTTCGCCACCCCCAAGTCGGCGCTGTTCTTACGGGTCTGGATCAGGTCACCCCGCCCGATGCTCAGACCATCGCTGCCGCTCGCCGTGGTGGTGTCGTCGACGACGCCCGCGCGGGTGCGTTCGTCTCGGATGCGGTCATTCAGCCGCGCGGCTTCGTCGTTCGATGCGACGGTGACGGCCTCGCCGTCGGGCCTGTTGGTGGCGAGGTGTTCGCGCAGTTCGTCGGCGTCGGCGTGCAATCGGATCAGCCCGAGTTCGCGCAGCCGGTCGAACACCTGGCCGGGGTTGCGGCGGTCGCGCATCTGCACGGTGACTTCGGCGTATTCGGGGTCGGTGAAGCGGTGTACCTCGGCCATGTCGAACGTGCGACCCCTGAGTTGTGCGGCCATGTCGAGCACGCCGCCCCTGCCGACTGCGGGCAGTTGCGCGCGATCCCCGACGAGCGCGAGCGTTGCGCCCGTCTCGGCGGCGACCGTGAATAGTGCGAGGGCGGTGTCTTGGTCGAGCATCCCGGCCTCGTCCACGACGATCCGCTCGCCACGACGCAACCGTGCTGCTTGCGGTGGGCCGGTATAGGTTGCGCCGGTCGCCGGGTCGGTGTCGCCTATGGCGAGGCGCATCCATACACCGTCATGGTTCCACCGCCACCCGTGCGCGTGGACGAGGGCGGCGACCGATTCGGCGGGCACGCCGAGTTCCTGGTGCGCAACCTCGGCGGCACGCTTGGTCGGGGCAACCACCCGCACTCTGCCGCCGCGCTGTGCGGTGGCGCGGATCGCCGTTGCGAGCATGGTGGTCTTGCCCGCGCCTGCGGCGCCCTCCACGATCACCAGCGGATCAGCCGAGGCGACCGCTGCGGCGGCGTCGAGCTGACCGGAATCGAGGCGCTGCCCGAGTGCGGCCGCGTGCTCGCGCACATCAGCGTGCTCCGGCTCGCGCTCGGGTGTTCGGGCGGTGATGAGGTCGCGCAGTTCCGTCTCCGCCTGCACCACGCGCAGGCTCGTCAAGTGTGCGACATGCTCCGGCGTCACAGTGTCGGGCGGCAGGATCGAGAAGCAATCCTGAAGCGCCAGCGTGGTTGCCACCGCGATCAGTTCGCGCAACTCTGCCGGGGTGCCGCGCACCCCTGCCTCGGTGATGATCTCGGTGGCGTGCTCCTGCACAGTGTGGCGAGTCCACGCCGACTCACCAGCGGCACACCGATCCAACGCCCTTGATGCAATCCGCTGCACGGACAAGTCATCCGTCGATGCCGGCGCACGCGCTGGCACTCGGGCCAGGTGCTCGGGGTCGTAGCCGGCCTCGCGCAACTCCGACACCCACGCTTCCTCTTCACGGAGCGTGGTCGGCTTCTTCGCGGGCCGCTGATACGCCCACGCCTCCGCCATGAGCCGAGAAGCGACGACCGGCCCCATGCTCTCGCCAGGGTGCGCAGCCTCCCACTCGGCTTCGAGACGGTCAAGGTTGCGGCGCACCTGCTCACCCCGCTTACTCATCAGGGCGTTGAACGGTTCGAGTTCGACCACCTCGCCGGATACGGGGTCGAGAGTGAGGCCATGCCGGTCAAGCACTGACGCAAGCTCCGGGCTGGCGGCGATCACGGCAGTACCGAGGGCGCGGATCGCGCCTTGCTGCCGAAACAGTGCGGCGGTATCAAGACCGCGCCACTTCCCGGCCGCGAACACGCGGGTGCCGATCTGCATGTGAATATGCCGGTGCGGATCACCCGCCCGGCTCGTGCGGTGCGTGATGCCCACCACCTGCATGCTCTCGACAGGCACGACCTCCTGCGCCCCCAACGACCCGACACGAGTCACCGAATACTGAGCGAGCCAGCGGCGAATCTCAGAGAGCGCGTCCTGCTGGGCCGCGTCGAGAGCGTCGGAGACCTCGGGGTGCAGGGCGGCGGCAATCGACAACGACTTGGGGGCGTTGATGACCATCTCCATGAACCGGGGCGACGCCTGCCGATCCGACCCCGCACGACGGGGCCTGCCCATCTGCTCCCCGGTCAACGGGTTCATCCAATCCACCCACGCGGCATACGCCGCAGGATCAAGACTCAACTCAGCAGTCACCGCGCCGGAGCCGTCGAGCGCGACGAACTGCGCTACCGTCGCCTCCGCGCCCAGGTAGTAGTCGTCAGCACGGGAACGGTTGGCCTCGACATAGCGCAAAGCGTCAGCCCCAGTGCCCCGGAACGGGAGCACACCACCACGCATCCGACTCACCTCCCGACTGAACTGGCGTATCTGCTACTACCGAAGTTAGCATACGTTCATTCAGAAGAACAGGGGCAAGAACCAGGGAGACGCTGCGAGTAGTCGGTGGGGGCAGGGGCGTGTCGAGTCGGGTGGGCGTGGCGAAGGAGCGGGGCGCGACGTCAGACGGTGAGAGAATCGAAAGATGGACTACTCGCGTGCGTTGGATGCGTTGACGCAGTGGGCTCAGGGCCGCGATGACGTTCGGGCGCTCGTGCTGACGGGATCGGCAGCCGCCGAGTCCGCACACTCGCTTTCCGACCGGGATATCGAGGTGTTCACCACGGACATTGATGCACTGCTGCGAGACGAATCGTGGTGGAGCGGCCTCGGTGACGTGCTTGTCGTAGAGCGGCTCCAAGACGGCGACGGCAACCCGACCCGCCTGATCTACTACGCGGGCGGCAAGATCGACTTCACCCTGCTGCCCGCCAATCGTCTGGCTGGTCGAGACTATGCGCGTCCGTTCCGAGCACTGCTCGACAAAGATGGCCTCGCTGCGACTGCTTCACTGTCCACGCCCTCGCCGCAGCCACCCTCGGGAGCGGAGTTCGAGGAGTCAGTCAACTGGGCGTGGGCGGCTGCGCTGATGCAGGCCAAGGCCATCGTGCGCGACGAGCCGTGGTCGGCGAAGCTGCGCGACCAAGACCTGAAAGCCGAACTGCTGCGGATGATCGAGTGGGACCACCTTGCCCGGCATGGCGCTGGGCTTGCTACCCGCTACCTGGGCACGCGGATGCGACAGTGGATGGACACCGATATCCAGCACGCACTCGAACAGTGCTGGGGCGGTCTCGACGGTGACGCCTCGGCGCGGGCGCTCCTGGCGACCACCGATCTATACCGCGCCCTCGCCAAGCGCACCGCTACGGCACTCGACCTCCCGCAATTCGATCACGAACGAGTCGAAACCGAGATGCATACCATCCTCAGCCTCCGCTCAACCTGACCCTCACCGCGGGCCACGGCGTCATGGATCGGGCAACCGTCTGACAGACGCGCCACACCTGGCGGTGTCAGTCGGGTCTGTGGCGGTCGTGAGGCAGTGCGTCGGCGGGACGTAGCGACGGGCGCGCGGGCAGCTCGCTCACACGCACTCGGCTGGGCGCGAGATGATGGGAAGCATGGTCTCTTCCTTGCCCCCGCTGACCGGATTGCTCTCGGACGGCTCAGGATGGACGCCTGTGACCGGCGGAGAGTCGGACGCGATGGTACTGCGTGATATGTCGAGAGAACGGTTCGCCAAGGTGGTCTCCGCTGCCGCCGTGAGCACGCTAGAGGCTGAGCGCGCTCGGATTGAGTGGCTTTCGGGCACCGGAATCCCCGGCCCCAGGGTGCTCGACTGGCGCGCCACCGAGCACAGCGCCGCCCTCATCACCAGCGCAGTCGCGGGCGTCCCGGCCGACCGGCTCAACCCAGCCCAGCTCGCGCAGGCTTGGCCGTCGATCACCGACACCCTGCATCGACTGCACAACCTGCCCGCGAGCACATGCCCGTTCAGCAGGACACTGGACGAGATGATGGGCCTGGCCCGTGCGACCGTCGCCAAGAACCGCGTCCACGCCGAGTTCCTTCCCCAGCACCTCATCGACACCCCGCCCACGGTGATCCTCGACGGCCTGGAACGCGACCTCCGGTTGCGTCGAGAGCAGGAAGCCGCCGATACGGTGGTCTGCCACGGAGACTTCTGCCTCCCCAACATCCTCATCGACCCCGATACCTCGCTCGTCGCCGGGCTCATCGACCTCGGGCGTCTTGGGCGTGCTGATCCCTACGCCGACATCGCGCTGCTGCTGGCAAACGCCCGCGAGACCTGGCCAGACGAACGCACCGCCCGCCAAGCGGATCACGACTTCGCCTCCCGGTACGGCATCACCCTCGACCCCGAACGCCTGGACTTCTATCTCAGACTCGACCCGCTGACCTGGTGATAACTGGAAGTCAGGCCGACGTCGGAACTCTTAACCAGCGCGTCCTCGCCTGCCGGGTGGCAGCAGCCCTTTGCGGCGGGCGCGGGCGACCCAGCCCTGCGCGGTGGACAGGGGCACGCGGCTGATTTCGGCCATGCGCGCGGTGGGGTTGGGTTCGCCGTCGTCTACGAGGCGGGTGTGTTGGAGGGCGACGACCTCGTAGAAGTCGGGGGTGCGCTTCGGGTTCCCGAGCGGTTTCATCACGTCCCCCGAGCGCAGGACGCGGCCGGAGGGCATGGTCATGGTGCCGCCCTCGAAGCGGCTGGCTCCGGTGACGGCGAACTGGCGGCGGTTGATCGCCGCCTCGATCCGCGAGGTGGGCAGGTTGCGCAGCATCGGGCTCGCCACCGGGTCGCCCGCCCACTCGGGCAGGTAGACGATCCCGGTGATCCGCACCTCGCCCTTGGGTTCCTCCATGAGCAGATACTGGCGTTGCAGGCGCAGCAGCACGCGCGTGTTCGACTCGGTGTGCTGGATCAGGAACCAGCGCCCGGAGTCGTTGTTGTTGTGGCTGGAGTTCAGCTTGCGATCCAGGCCCGGCTCGGGGTCTACCCACTGTTCATAGCGGAGCGCGGCGTCGATCCCGGTGCTGTCGTGGTCGGGGTCGATGGGCGAGGGGTCGGGCATCTGCCAGCCCGCAGGCAAGTCCGCCGCGACCAGCAGCGGCACGCTCTCCAAGTCCTCAAGCATGCGTCTGATCTTACCCGACCTCATGCAATGGCCGCTACGCCATATCTGTGGTACGGTAGATTATCTACTGGCGTATCTGCCACACCATGAGTTAGAGATGAGTGATCCGGGCCGACCCACACCGAGCAAGCGTCCGCGACGCGCGGCGCAAGACAGGGCTGCGCTCGGGGCGCGGAGTGATCCGCAGTTGCGGTTACGGGTCACGCGACGGGCGGAGCCGGATGTGCGGCGTTTGGTGGAGTGGGTGCTGAACATGACCCAGGCCCGTTACGACGCGCACCGAGCCGGGGAAACCGACCCCTACGACCTCCCACCACCCGACGAGCTGACTGCCGATTCCCTCGGCCCGGTGTCAGACGCACGAGGCAGAGTAGAACCCGAGACATCCAACGAACGGAGCATCGCATGAGCACCACCACTGCTCCCACCCTCACCCCGGCGTCACCTGGTGTCACCGACGACATGCCGGTGCTGCTGGCCGTGTCCTACCTGCGCGTGTCCACCCGTGAGCAGGCCGAGCGCGGCGGCACCGACGAGGGGTTCTCGATCCCCGCGCAGCGCGAGGCCAACCAGCGCAAGGCCGACGAACTCGGCGCAAGGATCGTGCGCGAGTTCATCGACGCCGGAGAGTCCGCTCGTTCTGCCGACCGCGACGGGCTGCAAGAGATGCTGGCGTTCATCACCACAGCACGGGTGCAGTTCTGCCTCGTCCACAAGCTCGACCGGCTCGCCCGCAACCGCGCCGACGACGTGAAGATTCACGAAGCCCTCATCAGCGCCGGGGTCACGCTCGTGTCGGCTACCGAGTCCATCGACCAAACCCCCTCGGGGATGCTCGTCCACGGCATCATGTCCTCCATCGCGGAGTTCTACAGCCGCAACCTCGCCACCGAAGTCACCAAGGGCCTGACGCAGAAAGTCGCCCAAGGCGGTACTCCGATGCGCGCACCCATCGGGTACCTCAACGTCCGCAAGACCGACGAGCAAGGCCGCGAGATACGCACCGTCGAGGTCGATCCCGAACGCGCCCCGCTGATCCGATGGGCGTTCGCGCAGTACGCGACCGGCGAGACCTCGGTGACCGGGCTACTGCGCGACCTGACCGCGCGGGGCTTGGTGACGGTGCCGACGCCGAAGCGCCCGTCGAAGTCGTTGGGGAAGAACACGCTGTACAAGCTGCTCACGAACCCGTACTACGCGGGGGTGATCCGCTACAAGGGTGCCCTGTATCCCGGCGCGCACGAACCGCTCATCGACCCCGCCCTGTTCGACACCGTGCAGTCGCTCCTGCGGGCGCGCACGGCGAAGATGACTCGGCATGTGCAGCACGCCCACCACCTCAAAGGGTTGCTGCATTGTGGCACCTGCGGGTCGAGGATGCTGCTGGACTTCGCCACCAACCCACGCGGTGTCACTTACGCCTACTTCGTCTGCTCCGGCCGCGCCGCGAAGAAGACCGCCTGCACCCGGCGGGCGGTGCCCGTCGCGGTTGCGGAACGCCTCGTCGCGGACTCCTACGCCTCCATCACGATCAGCGACGCCACCTACCGCGACCTCACCGCCCAAGTCGATGCCGCGTTCGACGCACGTACGGCAGGGCGTGACCAAGAGATAGCCGACCTCATGGCCAACCGCGCCAAACTCGAAGCAGAGAGCGACAAGCTGCTCGCCGCGCACTTCGCCGACGCCATCGACCTCCCCACTCTGAAACGGCATCAAGACCGCATCCGAGCGGGCCTCGCAGACGTGAACCGGCGTCTCGCGGAACACGACGAGCACCACACCGGAGGCCGCGCGTTCCTCCACGACAGCCTGCGGCTGCTCACCGACGCCCACCACGCCTACGCCCGATCCGGCGACGCCGACCGCAGGCTGGCGTGCCAAGCGTTCTACACCCGGCTCGACATCACCGACGACGAACAACTCCGCCCACGCCTGGCCGAGCCGTTCGCCACCATCATCCGCGAAGCGCACGAGCAGAGCGACGACGGAGGCGAGGAACCCTTACGGGAACACGACACGCCTACGCATGTCGCGTGTTCCCGTAAGACACTTTGGGTGGAGCCAAGGGGACTCGAACCCCTAACCCCCTGCTTGCAAAGCAGGTGCGCTACCAATTGCGCCATGGCCCCGGTGCCCCGGGAGGGGCAGCAGGAGACGTCCGGTCAGGCGACGTCGTCGGTGACCGCGGTCCACAGGTCACGCTCGTCCCGGTCGTCGGCATACGCGCGCCAGACCGCGTAACCGATCGCGGCCGCCGCGGCCACCACGAGGAGCTTCTTCATCGTGACCTCCGGTGCGGGGGAGTGGGCCTAAGAGGACTTGAACCTCTGACCTCTTCCTTATCAGGGAAGCGCTCTAACCGTCTGAGCTATAGGCCCGTGCGCCTTCCGGCGCCGACCGAGACTACCCCACCGCGCGCCCCCGCCCCAAACGGGCGGGTCCGCACGCGGCGGCGGTCAGTCGTCGGTCAGGGTGACGTGCACGCCGCCGACCAGCGACGCGACCACGTTGTACAGGAATGCGCCGATCGTGCCGAGCAGCGTGAGGATGACGATGTCCGCCACCCCGATCATCGTCGCGAGCGAGATGACCCGGTCGAAGGACGCGATCTCCAGGACGGGGATGAAGTCCTTCTTGCCCGTGATCTCGGAGATCGTGTCGTTCAGCGACGTGAAGAC
>JAAYSB010000175.1 GCA_012518475.1 Intrasporangiaceae bacterium
CAGCCCACCTTGCGGATGCCGAGGAACGCCGCACCGGACGGCCCGCCCGCCTCGGTGCGGTCATCGAGCGCCTCACCGGAGGCCACTGACCCGCTCGCGCGGATAGCGTAGGTGCCCATGCACGAGATCCACACCGGTGAGGCGCTCCAGGCGGCGTTCGATGCACGCATGCCCCTCAACCAGCTCCGCCTCCAAGGTCTGGACCTGACGCCTTTCGACAAGCAGCTGTACGGCCGGACCGACCTGGAGGGACTCGTCGTCCTCGGGGGCACCGTCCCCGAGACCCTCGACCGGCACCTGCGGCGGCACGGGGCGATCATCTTCCCCAAGGACCCGCACGCCCCGGTGTCGATCTACCGTTCCCGCCTCTACCACCCCGCCGAGCTCTACACCGGGCTCAGTCACGGCTATGCCTCCACCCCGGACGCCCAGGCCTATGACTGGGCGACGGACAGCGAGCTCGGCAAGGACACGTACATCTCGATGCTCAAGGCGATCCACGACGACTCCATGAGCGACAACCTCGCCGACCTCCTCGACGGACGGCGCGCCGTCGGGGTCATGGGCGGGCACAGCCTCGCCCGGGACACCGGTGGCTACCGGCTCGCGGCCGAGCTCGGGCACCGGCTCGTCGAGGCCGGATACCTCGTCATGACCGGCGGCGGTCCCGGAGCCATGGAGGCGGCCAACCTCGGAGCCTTCACCCGCTCGGCGGCCAAGCTCGAGAACGCCCTCGACAGGCTCGCCGCCGTCCCGACCTTCGTGCCGAGCATCGACGACTGGGCCCAGCTCGCCTTCGAGGTCCGCCGTGATGTCGCCAACGGCCAGCACCGGGACGAGACTCCGCACAGCATCGGCATTCCGACCTGGTTCTACGGGCACGAGCCCCCGAACGTCTTCTGCCACGCCATCGCCAAGTACTTCTCCAACGCCGAGCGGGAGGACGGGCTCGTCACCCGCTCCAACGCGGGGATCGTCGTCCTGCCCGGCGCGGCCGGCACGGTCCAGGAGATCTTCCAGGCCTGCACGCCGCTCTTCTACCACGACGAGGACCGTCCCGGTCACGACCTGCCGCGTCTGGTTCTCGTGGGGCTCCAGCACTGGACCGAGACCCTGCCGGCCTGGCAGCTCATCCGTGCTCTCGCAGCAGGACGTCCGATGGAGCGCCATGTCCACCTCGTCGACGACGTCGAGTCGGCCATGGAGTTCTTCCCCCAGCGCCCCCGCCCCTAGCCGGAACGTCAGCCGGCGGCGACCTGTCCGGCGGCGAGCTGCCCGCAGGCGCCGTCGATGTCCGAGCCGCGGGTGTCGCGCACGGTCGTCGGGATGCCGTGCGCCCGCAGGCGCTCGACGAACTGCTGCTGCACACCGGGCCGGGACGCCGTCCACTTCGACCCGGGTGTCGGGTTGAGCGGGATCGGGTTGACGTGCACCCAGCCCTTTCCGCGGGCGGTCAGCTTCTCGCCGAGCAGGTCGGCGCGCCAGGCGTGGTCGTTGATGTCGCGGATGAGGGCATACTCGATCGACACCCGGCGGCCGGTGGCATCGAAGTAGCGCCGCGCAGCATCGAGAGCCTCGTCGACGCTCCACCGCGTGTTGATCGGGACGAGCTCGTTGCGCAGCTCGTCGTCCGGGGCGTGCAGCGAGAGTGCGAGCGTCACCGGGATGCCTTCTGCGGCGAGCTTGTCGATGCCCGGCACGAGGCCGACCGTCGACATGGTCAGCCCACGGGCGGACATTCCGAGACCGTCAGGGGTGGGGTCGGTGAGGCGCCGGATCGCGCCGATCGCGGCCTTGTAGTTCGCGAGGGCCTCGCCCATCCCCATGAAGACGACGTTGGAGACACGCAGCGGGGCCTCGCGTTCCTCGCCGGAGAGACCGGGCACCTCGCCGCGGCGGAGCATCCGGGCCGCGTGGACGACCTGCTCAACGATCTCGGCGGCCGACAGGTTGCGGGTCAGGCCAGCCTGTCCGGTGGCGCAGAACGGACAGTTCATCCCACAGCCGGCCTGGCTGGAGATGCACATCGTGACCCGGTCCGGGTAGCGCATGAGGACGGACTCGACCAGGGCCCCGTCGTGGAGGCGGAGCACGGACTTGACCGTCCGGCCGTCGTCGGCGGTGATCGTGTGCAGCGGAGTGAGCAGCGCCGGCAGGGCTGCCGACACGAGGTCATCCCGCTCACCCTTGGGCAGATCGGTCATCTCCGACGCGTCGCTGACGAGCCGCTCGAAGTAGTGGACCGAGAGCTGCTTGGCGCGGAATCCCTTGTGCCCGAGGGCCTCGACGAACTCCTTGCGCTCGGCGGGCGCGAGGTCGGCAAGGTGGACCGGCGGCTTGCCGCGGCGCGGTGCGGTGAACGTCAGCTGCCCCGGGCGGGGGCGCGGAGCCTCCGGCGGAGGCAGTGGCGTCGTCGGTCGGTCGGTCATGGGTCAGGCGATCGGAACGGTGAACGACAGGGCGATCCAGAGCAGCGGTGCGGTCATGACGAGGCTGTCGATGCGGTCCATGACGCCACCATGACCGGGCAGCAGCGAGCTCATGTCCTTGACACCGATGTCGCGCTTGATCGAGCTCTCGATGAAGTCGCCGATCGTCGCGACCATCGCGGAGAGCGCGCCGATGACGGCGCCGTGCCACCACACCGCCTCCGGCCAGAACTGCCACATCGCGACGGCACCGATGAGCGCACACGTGATGACCGACCCCGCGAAGCCCTCCCACGACTTCTTCGGGCTGACCGAGGGCGCCATCGGGTGCTTGCCGAAGAGGACCCCGACGGCATACCCGCCGATGTCGCTGAAGACGGTCACGAGGATGAAGAAGATGACCCGCAGGTGACCGTCGGGGGCGGCGAGCAGAAGGGAGACGAAGGCACCGAGGAAACAGGGGTAGAGCGCCGTGAACGCACCGGCACCGACGTCCTTCAGGGCCCCGGTGACCCCGTCGGCGGTGCGCCAGATCATCACCCCGACGACGGTCAGCCCGAGCGCGATGAGCTGGGCCTCGGCCCCCTGGTAGTACGCGACGACGATCATCGCGGACCCACCGAGAATGACGGGGACGATGGGGACGCGCACACCGACCGTCGACAGCGCCCGGGTCAGCTCCCAGACCCCGACGCCCATGACGACGAGGACGAGGAGGAGGAAGGCCTCGGGCAGGAGCAGCAACGATCCCAGTGCGACCGCGGCGAGAATGACGCCGACGATGATGGCCGCCTTGAGGTCGCGACCGGCCTTCGACGGCGGCGGCGCCTCCGGCTCGCGCCGGGCGCGACGGGTCGGCGCAGCGGCCGGCGACTGGTCGGATGTCATCAGGGGTATGCGCGGATCGGCTCGGTGGAGGCGGTCGCCTCAGACCTCGAGCAGCTCGGCTTCCTTGTGCTTGAGCGCCTCGTCGATCGCCTCGACGAACTTCTTCGTCAGCGCCTCGAGCTCCTTCTCGGCGCGCGCGCCCTCGTCCTCGCCGACCTCGCCGTCCTTGACGGACCTCTCGATCGAGTCCTTGGCGTGGCGACGGATGTTGCGCACCGAGATGCGCCCCTCCTCGCCGGTGTGCCGTGCCATCTTGATGTACTCCTTGCGGCGCTCCTCGGTGAGCTGCGGCAGGTTGAGCCGGATGACGTTGCCGTCGTTGCTCGGGTTGACGCCGAGGTCAGCATCCCGGATGGCCTTCTCGATCGCGTTCATCGAGCCCTTGTCGTAGGGACTGACCAGGACGGTGCGGGCCTCGGGCGTCTGGAAGGACGCGAGCTGCTGGAGCGGGGTCGGTGCGCCGTAGTAGTCGACGACGACCTTGTTGAACATGCCCGGGTGAGCCCGGCCGGTGCGGATGCCGGCGAGGTCGTCCTTGGTGACCTCGAGGGCCTTCTCCATCTTCTCCTCGGCTTCGAACAGTGCCTCGTCGATCATCGTCGTCGCTCTCTCTCGTCTTCAGGTCTCGGGTCAGGGAAGGCAGGCGTCACGGGCTGCGACGCATACCGCTGCCCCATAGTCTCTCAGGTCGGGCGCCCGGCGGGCGCGAGGCACGTCAGCCGGCGTGGACCAGGGTGCCGATCTGCTCACCGCGCAGGGCTCGGGTGATGTTCCCGTCGCCCTCCATGCCGAAGACGACCATGGGCAGCCGGTTCTCCATGCAGAGGCTGAACGCGGCAGCGTCGACGACCTTGAGGTTGGCCCGCAGCGCCTCGGCGAAGGTGACCTTGTCGAGCTTGCGCGCGTCCGGGTTGGTCCGCGGATCGGAGTCGTAGACCCCGTCGACGCCGCTCTTGGACATGAGCACCATGTCGCAGTGGCACTCCAGGGCCCGCTGGGCGCTCACGGTGTCGGTCGAGAAGTAGGGCATGCCGGCGCCGGCGCCGAAGATGACGACCCGGCCCTTCTCGAGGTGGCGGATCGCCCGCCGGGGGATGTAGGGCTCGGCCACCTGGCCCATGGCGATCGCCGTCTGGACGCGGGTGTCGATGCCCTCCTTCTCCAGGAAGTCCTGCAGGGCAAGGCAGTTCATCACCGTGCCGAGCATGCCGATGTAGTCGGCTCGAGAACGGTCCATGCCCTTCTGCTGTAGCTCCGCACCCCGGAAGAAGTTGCCACCGCCGACAACGACGGCGACCTGGATGCCCTCCTTGGACGCGGTCGCGATCTGCCGGGCGATGCCGCGCACGACCTCGGGGTCCACACCGATCTTCCCGCCGCCGAAGACCTCACCGGACAGTTTGAGCAGGACGCGTCGGGGGTCGTTCTCGGCAGGCTGGATCACAGGAGGTCTCCTCCAGGGACGTCGTTGGGCGGTCGACTGATCCTGCCATACGCCGGCCCGGGAGCCCGCATCGCATCGTGTGTGCGCCCGACCACCAGCGTTCGACCACCAGCGCCCGACCCCACCTTCCCCGCCCAGGGCGGGAAGTGCCTTCTATGGGCGGGAAGGTTCCACGCCCGAAGAAGGCACTTCGCGCCCAGTGTGCTCGAGCTGCCTGGCCCCTGATCCGGCGACGAGCACGAATGGCCGCGCCCCGCATACCGATGGGGTATGCGGGGCGCAGGTTGGCGTATTGCTCGCCTACTCGGTCGGGGCGCTCAGACGCCGACCTTGAAGCGGGCGAAGCCGGTGGCCTTGGCGCCGGCCTCCTCGAGAACCTTGCCGACGGTCTTCTTGGCGTCCTTGGCGAACGCCTGCTCGAGGAGAACGTTCTCCTTGAAGTAGCCGTTGACGCGGCCCTCGATGATTTTCGGGAGCGCAGCCTCGGGCTTGCCCTCCTCACGCGCGGTGGCCTCGGCGACGCGGCGCTCGTTCTCGACGGTCTCCTCAGCGATCTCGTCGCGGCCGAGGACCGACGGGCTGAACGCCGCGATGTGCATCGCGACGTCGCGTGCGACGGACTCGTCCCCACCCTCGGTGGCGACGAGGACGCCGATCTGCGCGGGCAGGTCGGGGCTGGTCTTGTGGAGGTAGGAGACGACGTGCTCGCCCTCGAGGCGGGCCACGCGCTTGACCTCGATCTTCTCGCCGATCGTCGCGTTGGCGTCGTCGAGGAGCTGCTGGACGGTCTTGCCGCCGGCGTCGGCCGCGAGGAGCGACTCGGCGTCGGTGGCCTTGGACTCGATCGCGGCGGCGAGGACCTCGTCGGCGAGAGCGCCGAAGCGCTCACCCTTGGCCACGAAGTCGGTCTCGCAGAGGACCTCGACGAGGGTGCCGGAGCCGCCCTCGGCCTTGGCGGCCACGAGGCCGTTGGAGGCGGTGCGGCCCTCACGCTTGGTGACGCCCTTGAGGCCCTTGACGCGCAGGATCTCCTCGGCCTTGGCCATGTCGCCCTCGGCCTCGTCGAGGGCCTTCTTGACGTCCATCATGCCGGCGGCGGTCTTCTCGCGAAGCGCCTTGATGTCAGCGGCGGTGTAGTTCGCCATTACCTGTCTTCCTGTCTGTGGTGACGGTGGTCGGTCAGCGGTATGGATCTGTGAGGTGCCGCTCATGCGGCACCGGGCGCCCGCATACCCCATGGTCAGGGGTATGCGGGACGCACCAGATCAGGCCTGCTCGGCCTCGGCGGCCGGGGTCTCGGCCGGAGCCTCGGCAGCAACCTCGACGGGTGCCTCGGCAGCAACCTCGACGGGTGCCTCGGCAGCAATCTCGACGGGTGCCTCGGCAGCGGCGGTCTCCTCGACGGCGAGGAGCTCGCGCTCCCACTCGGCGAGCGGCTCGTCGGCAGCGACACCGGCCTCGGCCTCGCCACCGGAGCGACCGCTGCTGCGGGCGACGAGGCCCTCGGCGACGGCGTCGGCGACGACGCGGGTGAGGAGGGTGACCGAGCGGATGGCGTCGTCGTTGCCCGGGATCTTGTAGTCGACCTCGTCCGGGTCGCAGTTCGTGTCGAGGATCGCGATGACGGGCAGGCCGAGCTTGCGGGCCTCGTCAACCGCCAGGTGCTCCTTCTTGGTGTCGACGATCCAGACGGCCGAGGGGACCTTCTGCATGTCGCGGATGCCACCGAGGGTCTTGTCGAGCTTGTCCTTCTCCCGCTTGAGGATGAGGAGCTCCTTCTTCGTGTGGCCGGAGCCGGCGACGTCGTCGAAGTTGATCTCCTCGAGCTCCTTCAGGCGCGAGAGGCGCTTGGAGATCGTCTGGAAGTTCGTGAGCATGCCACCGAGCCAGCGCTGGTTGACGTAGGGCATCCCGACGCGGGTCGCCTGCTCGGCGATGGGCTCCTGGGCCTGCTTCTTGGTGCCGACGAAGAGGATGCTGCCGCCGTGGGCGACGGTCTCCTTGACGAACTCGTAGGCGTTGTTGATGTAGTCGACCGACTGCTGCAGGTCGATGATGTAGATGCCGTTGCGCTCGGTCATGATGAAGCGCTTCATCTTGGGGTTCCAGCGACGGGTCTGGTGCCCGAAGTGGACGCCGCTCTCGAGGAGCTGGCGCATGGTAACGACGGCCATGCCGTGGTCTCCTTGTGCTGTTTGTGGTTCACGTCGGCGGCCGCGGGTGCGGTCACCTGCCTGGCGTCTGACGCGCGACCCGCCCTCACAGTGAGGGACCGGTGGGCCGCCGCGCCGCCGCTTCACGGGGATCCCGGTCAGTGGCGCTAGACGCGCGAAGTCAGCCGGCACAGACCGGCTGCTGGCCCCATTCTACGGGACGCCCGGCGGTGCTCCGTCCGCGTCCACCTCCCCCGCCACAACTTTCTCTCCCCACCCGTTATGGGGTGACTTCGCCACGCTGCCGAACCGTGGTGGAGTCACCGTTTGCGTAGTGCCGCCGCCTCCTTGAGGGCAACGCTCAGGCAAGCGCCATCGGGCTGAGCGGCCAGGCACCCCCGGGCTGGGCCCGCTCGAGCTGGGCGGCGACCGAGAGCAGCAGGTCCTCCCGGCCCCGGCGGGCCATGAGCTGGACCCCCAGCGGCACGCCGGTGCCATCGAGGCCGGCGGGCAGCGAGATCGCCGGGTGACCGGAGACGTTGGCGAGGGTCGTGTTCGTCACGTAGGGCAGGGAGGTGATCAGGGACCGGACCGCTCCCCTCGTCCCGCCGAAAAGACCGGTCCGCGGCACGGGCACCGGCATGACGGGATAGGCGACGAGATCGGCGCTGCCGAGGACGTATGCGTCGACGGCCTCCGCGATCTCCTCGCCCCGGCGCAGGGCCCGGTCCACGACGGAGTCGGTGGCCCAGCCGGACATCCGCACGGTCTCCCGGGTGCGGCGCTCGAGCCGGTCGGGGTGTTCCACCTGCCCTGCCTCGACCCGCATCCCGGCGAAGTACTGGGGCAGGAAGGCGTCATGGAGCAGAGGGAACCGCGGTGAGCCCTCGACGACGTCGTGGCCGAGAGCGGCGAGGGTCGCCATGAACTCGGCCGTGGCCCGGGCGACCGGCTTCTTCGTGAGGATCCCGGGCTGGACGGGCTTGGTGGTCCAGCCGATCCGCAGCCGTCCGGGGTCGCGGTCCACTGCGGCGGCGAACGGCTCAGGCGGGTCGGGAAGCCGCCACCGGTCCGAGGGCAGCGAGCCGCTGAGGACGTCGAGGAGGACGGCGGAGTCGAGAACGCTGCGGGTCATGCCACCGAGGACCACGAGACCGAACCAGTGCTGGGGCAGCGGCGCGAGCGAGATCCGGCCCCGGGTCGGCTTGAGCCCCACGAGTACACCGGCA
>JAAYSB010000176.1 GCA_012518475.1 Intrasporangiaceae bacterium
CGACGGCGTCATCCGCCGCGAGAGCGATCGAGCCGGAGGCACCGAGGGTGGCATGTCCACAGGTGAGGTGCTCCGCGTGCGTGCGGCGATGAAGCCCATCAGCACGGTTCCGCGCGCCCTGCAGACGGTCGACGTCGCCACGGGAGAGGCCGCAACCGCGATCCACCAGCGATCGGACGTGTGTGCTGTGCCCGCCGCCGGTGTCGTGGCCGAGGCAATGGTCGCCCTCGTCCTCGCCGAATCGTGTCTCGAGAAGTTCGGTGGGGACAGCGTGGCGGAGACAGCCCGGAACCATCGCGCCTACCTCGACGCGATCCCCGGGCTGATGCGGTCGTGGGGTGAGGAGTCGTGAGCGGGCTGCGCTGTGTGCTCATTGGACCGATGGGGGTGGGCAAGAGCACCGTGGGCAGACTCGTGGCCGAGCGGCTCGGCCTGCCCTTCATCGATGGCGACGCCGCCGTCGTGGCGCACGATGGTCGCGAGATCCGTGACATCTTCGTCGACGAGGGGGAGCCGTACTTCCGGGCCCTCGAGCGGGACCTCACGCTCGGACTCCTGGCCGACCAGAGTGGCGTCCTCGCTGTCGGCGGTGGCGCCCCGATGAACCCGGACGTGGCCGCCGCCCTGGAGGGGCTGCCGGTCGTCTTCCTCGACGTCGGGATCGCCGATGCCGCCAAGCGGATCGGCTTCGACACGGCTCGCCCGCTTCTGGCCGTGAACCCCCGCGCATCCTGGATCCGGATGATGAACGAGCGCCGCGAGACCTATGAGCGACTCGCCCGTTGGCGTGTCGACACGGTCGGGCGGGAGGCGGAGGATGTCGCCAACGAGATCGCCGGCCTGCTGAGCGAAGTGGGGATCCAGTGACTCCCGTCCCGCAGCACGTCGCCGCCGGCGGCGCCACAGCGATCTCGGTCGGGGGCGAGTACGACGTCGTCGTCGGCCGGGACATCCTGCCCCGGCTCGCAGCGCTCGTCCCGAAGGGCGCCGGACAGGGCCTGGTGGTCCACCCGCCGACGCTGCGCTCCCTGGCCGCGCGGTGCGCGGCGATACTGTCCCAGCAGGGCCTGAAGGTCCAGCTCCACGAGGTCCCCGACGCCGAGTCGGCGAAGACAGCGCAGACGCTCGTCGAGCTGTGGGACCTCCTCGGCCGAGAGGCCTTCACCCGCTCCGACATCATCGTCGGGGTCGGTGGGGGAACCGTGACCGACCTGTCCGGCTTCGTCGCCGCCACCTGGCTGCGGGGCGTCGCCGTCGTCCAGGTGCCGACCACGGTGCTCGCCATGGTCGACGCGGCAGTGGGCGGCAAGACCGGGATCAACACGGCCGCCGGGAAGAACCTCGTCGGCGCCTTCCACCCACCGGCTGCGGTCCTCTGCGACCTCGCCACCCTCGACAGCCTCCCCGCCGCCGACGTGCGCGCCGGACTCGCCGAGATCGTCAAGGGCGGGTTCATCGCCGACCCGGCGATTCTCCGCCTCATCGAGGCCGATCCGGACGAGTGTCTCAACGTCCGAGGGCCGGTCCTTCGCGAGCTCATCGAGCGCAAGATCGCCGTCAAGGCCACTGTCGTCGCCGAGGACCTGCGCGAGTCGTGGCTCCGGGAGATCCTCAACTACGGCCACACCCTCGGGCACGCGATCGAGCAGGTCGAGGACTATCGGATCCGGCACGGCGAGGCGATCAGTGTCGGCCTGGTCTTCGCCGCCGAGCTAGCCCATGCAGCCGGCCTCATCGATGCCGACCTGGTCACCAGACACCGCCGTGTTCTGGAGTCTCTGGGGCTTCCCACGACGGACCACTGGTCCGACACCGACGCGAAGACGCGTTTCGACGCACTCCTGGAGGCGATGCGGCGCGACAAGAAGAGCCGTGGCGCCCGGTTGCGGTTCGTCGTCCTCGACGGTCTGGGATCGGTGACCCGGCTGGAGGGCCCGTCCGAGGACCAGCTGCGCGACGCATACCGACGCGTGGCGAAGCGTCAGCGCCCCTGACTCGAGCCGGTCGGCTGTGCCGGGCCCCGGCGAGCGTACAGGCTGTTCTGCAGGATGAGGCGCCATAACGCCTGATCCTGCGAGGAAGCCTGTCCGGTGGTCCCCAGCGCCGGTCGGGAACGCTGTGGCCGCCTCAGTCGGGGCGGGCGAGGTCCTCGAGGTCGTCGTCCTGGGTGATCGTGCCGTCGGGGTCGATGATCCCGTAGAGAGCGTCGCCGATGAGGCGCTCGGCGCGGGAGAGCTCAGGCGGTCCGAGCCGGCGCAGACGACCGGGTGGGCGGGAGGCCGTCCCGGCCCGCTCCATGCCGGCCGACGCGGCATCTGCGACGCGCTGACGGTGCCGACGGCGGGTGGCGGGAAGGTGTCGGCGGCGGTTGCGGGCGCGAGCGGCGGCGCGACGCAGCCGGCCGGGCGCTTCGTCGGCGCCGGCGGCGAACCACGCGTCGAGGTCGTCCGCGCAGGCGAGCAGCGCCTCGAACAGCTCATCCGGGTCGTCGGGGACGTCCTCCTCGTCGACGCCCAGGTGCTCGGCACACAGGGCGCGCCGGAGCCGGAGGGGGAAGGCGTCGGCCGGTGCCGCGTCCTCCGGACCCAGGTCGTCGAGACGCTGATCCATGACGGCACAGGCGATCTCGGAGTCGCTGGACCATGAGCGGCGGTTGAAGTTGTCCGATCCGACACTGGCCCACCGGTCGTCGATGATGCAGATCTTCGAGTGGACATACACCGGGAGGCCGAGCTCGTTCGTCAGGCTGAAGACAGCGACCCTGTCGCCACCGGCAGCGAGGATCGGCTCCAGGGCGAGGAGACGGGCGTTGAGCTCAGCCGTCCGTCCGGGCACCGCATCCACGTCAGGGACCTCGGGAAGGACGAGGACGAGGCGCAGTCCGGGGGTGTCGCGCAGCGCGGTCGCGAAGTGCTCGCCGACCTCACGGCCCCAGAGGTACTGGTCCTCGACATAGACCAGGTGTCGGGCGTTGGCCATCGCCTTGGCGTTGCCGTGGACGATGCTCCGTTCCCCGTCCGGGGCGAAGTCGTAGCCCTTGGGCAGGATCGGGGGATAGGTGCGAACCACCTGCACCGCTTCGTGCCCGTCGGCGACGGGCTCCGGGGGAGGCCACTGCTCACCGAGAGGCTTCGGGTCCTGGTCCTCGGCCTGCAGCCATGACGTCAGCCGTCGGCCGGGGTTGAGCGTGAGCGGGGTGCTGTCCTCCCAGCGCTCGCGGAAGGTCGTCTCGACGTCGTGGACGGCCGGCCCCTGGATCGCGACCTGGACGTCGTGCCACGCGGGTCGGGGACCGTACTCAGCGGCGACCTTCAGGGCCTGCTCGTCACCGAGGTGCTGGTCGTCGTCGCGTCGGCTGTGGCACAGGTCGATGCCCCCGACGAAGGCGATGTCGCGGGACTGCTCGCCGCGGTGACGCAGGACGACGAACTTCTGGTGGTGCGACCCGGCGGTGCGCACCCGCATGTCGCGCAGGCACTGGCCCCCGGCCTCCTCGATCTTCTGCCCGAGAACGAAGGCCCGCTCGGAGTGGAAGCCGAGCTTGCGCCAGTGTGAGCGCCACAGCAGGCCACGGACATCGACCCCGCGCCCGAGCGCGTCCACGAGCAGGTCGACGAGGGTGTCCTTGTCGTCCGTGAGCCACTGGTCGGGGTCGCCTCGCCAGTCGACGAAGTAGACCCGGTCGCCCTCGCTCATCGCGGTGATCCGCTCAGCGAGCTCGGCGAAGTAGGGGGCGCCGTGGACGAGGGGCCGGACATGGTTGCCGTCGCTCCAGGCGCGTTCTCCCTCGCGGACGGCGTCGATGGCGGTATGCGGGTTCTCCCGCTCCTGCGGGCTGAGGAACCAGTCGGTGAGCGACACCCTTCCATCATGTCGGATGGGCAACCCGTCGGGAGCAGCCCCCGGGCCCCGTTAGGATGGTGCAGATCCCCAGTTCTTCCATCGGTGGTCCGGCGTGCCCGTTCGTGGGGGCGGGTCCACCCGATGAGCGATGACGAAAGTGAAGACGCCTCGTGGCAACGACGAACGACCTCAAGAACGGCATGGTCCTCAAGATCGACGGTCAGCTGTGGACCGTGATGGAGTTCCAGCACGTCAAGCCCGGCAAGGGCCCGGCCTTCGTGCGCACCAAGATCAAGAACGTCACCTCCGGCAAGACCATCGACAAGACCTTCAACGCCGGCGTCAAGGTCGAGACGAGCAACGTCGACAAGCGCACTATGCAGTACCTGTACAACGACGGCACGAACTACGTCTTCATGGAGCCGGACACCTACGACCAGGTCGAGGTGAGCCCCGACATCGTCGGTGACGCGGCGAACTACATGCTCGAGAACCAGGACGTTCTGGTCGCCCGCCACGAGGGCACGCCGCTCTTCATCGAGCTGCCCGCCTCCGTCGTTCTGGAGATCACCTACACCGAGCCGGGCCTCCAGGGTGACCGCTCCACCGGCGGCACCAAGCCCGCGACCCTCGAGACCGGCGCGAGCATCCAGGTGCCGCTCTTCCTCGAGGCCGGCACCAAGGTCAAGGTGGACACCCGCGACGGGTCCTACCTCGGCCGGGTCAGCTGACCTCGGACCGCGAGATCTGTCATGGCTGCACGCACCAAGTCGCGCAAGCGTGCCATCGACCTGCTCTTCGAGGCCGAGCAGCGCCAGGTCAACGTGCTCGGCCTGCTGCGTGACCGCCTCGCCACGCCGGTGACCGAGGCACGCCTCAACGAGTACACGGTCACGCTGATCGAGGGCGTCGTCGAGCACTGGACCGACATCAACGACGCCATCACGACGTATGCGCAGGGCTGGTCGCTCGAGCGCATGCCGGCGGTCGACCGGGCCATCCTCCGGCTCGGTGCCTTCGAGGTGCTCTACTCCGAGGAGGTGCCCGAGCCCGTGGCCATCAGCGAGGCCGTCCAGCTCGCGACGGAGCTGTCGACCGACGACTCCCCGAAGTTCGTCAACGGCGTCCTCGGTCGGCTCCTCGAGGTCAAGCCGACCCTGATCTGAGACGGGCTGAGCATCGTGACCCGCCACGGCGTACGCCTGAGCCTGACGGCCGTCCGGTATGCGACGCGCGGCGACCTCGATCAGCTCACCGAGCTCGAGCGCGAGGCTGACGAGCAGTTCCGCCCTCTCTGGACCGGGAGCGGTCAGGCCTGGGAGAGGTGGCCGGACCCGACACCTGGTGCCGACCGTGCCGCAACACCGGGATTCGTCCTCGCGGCCGGCGATCCACTTCTCGGGTTCGCACACGTCCTCGACCGGACCGGCAGCGGCGGCCGGGATGAGGACGGTCCGGAACGAGGGGGGCGTGTCCGGATGCACCTCGACCAGATCGCTGTTCGTCCGTCAGCCCAGGGGAGGGGCGTCGGGGAGATGCTCCTGCGGGCCGCCATGGGGGCCGCGCTCGATCGCGGGGCCGCTGAGCTGACGCTCATGACCTATGCGGACGTGCCCTGGAACGGCCCCTGGTACGCGAGGCAGGGGTTCGTCGAGGTGACTGAGGAGAGCCACCCGGACCTGTGGGCCGAGCTCGAGCACTTCCGTGCCGTCGAGGACGGTCTCGGGCTGCCCGCGGCAGGGCGCAGGATCGCGATGGCAGTTCCCCTCGCTGACGAGCCAACCCCGCTTCCCGCCGTGAGCGTCATCCCGGTGCGTGAGCGCGACGGCGTGCTCGAGGTCTTCGTCCAGCACCGGGCCCACACGATGGACTTCGTCCCCGGGGCGGTGGTCTTCCCCGGAGGCAGGGTCGACCCGCAGGACTCCACCACGGCGGAGCGACTCGGAATCGATGTCACCCAGGCCTGCGGCGTTCGCGAGGTCGCCGAGGAGACCGGTGCCGTCATCGACCCCGCCGACCTCGTGCCCTGGGACCGGTGGATCACCCCGATCGGGTATCCCAAGCGGTTCGACGTCTTCTTCTATGTCCTGCCCGTTGCCGACGGGGCCGAGTTCGCGCATACGACGGGCGAGGCGGTCCGCTCGGAGTGGACGCCGGTGCGCGATCTCGTTGTTGCGGTCGAGTCCGGGGACCTGGCGATGGTGGCGCCGACCCGGACGATCGTCGACGAGCTCAGCGCCCTCGGCTCGCTGTCGGCCGTGGTGGGGCTAAGCCCGGATGTGGGACCGGTCGACCATGATCTGGCCGCGCCCCGTCCTCGTCGGGCTAGATTCGCACCATGAGCAGTCCATCTCACTACGGGTCGGAACCGGACGACCCCCGTGACGGCCGGGTGCCACCGCCCGCGCCCTACGGCGATCCTCCGCCACCGCCGCCGGCGTACGGACCGCAGGACCACAACCCCTACGGGCCCCCTCCTGCCTACGGCCAGGATCTCCAGCAGCCCTACCCGCCCCCGCCGCCCCCGGTCTATGGGCAGTACCCGCAGCAGCCCTACGGACAGCTGCCGGCGTACGGGATGCCCTACGGCCCGCCGGCGGAGCAGAAGTCCTTCGTCGTCACCTGGCTGCTCTCGCTCTTCCTCGGCGTCTTCGGGGCGGACCGCTTCTACCTCGGCAAGAGCGGCACGGCACTGCTCAAGCTCTTCACCTGTGGCGGGGCCGGGCTCTGGTACCTCGTCGACCTCATCATCCTGCTCACGGGAAGCATGCGGGACATCCGCGGGGCAGCGCTGACGGGCTACGAGGAGAACAAGAAGGTCGCCTGGATCGTCACGGCGGTCTTCATTCTCATCAGCATCGGCGGCAACGCCGGCTGACACGCCGCCTCTCCCTGCTCATGGGTGGAGTTCCGGTCGTGGGAGTGGCCCGCCCTCCACCCACGACGCCGTGCAGCGAGGCGAGCGCGCTGGCACCCACGACGCCGAGCCTGATCCGCTCGCGCTCGATTTGACGTATGGCGACACGCAGAAGAATCGGCCCGAACCTCTGCGTGTCGCCATACCTCAACCGGGGAGGTGGGTGCTCAGGCGGAGGCGAAGACCACCTCAGGCCAAGGCGAGCTCGCCAGCCAGGCCCGCCGGGTGTCCTCGTCGCAGCCCGCCGGGGGGAAGATCGCTGTCGCGACAAGAGCCGGAAGGGGAGACGGCTGCGACAGTCGGGGTGCGAGCACGGAGCGGGGCGACGGTGTGGTGTCCGCACACATAACGGCACCGAGGGTGTGGTCGGGGGTGTGGGACATCTCGCCTCCTCAAGGGTCAGAGCGCGCCACGGTGGCGCCTGACGCACAGTCCATCACGCGATGTTGGACTTGGCATAGGAAAGCGTTATGTATTTCGTATGCTGATACGGCGGCGCTCGAACACGCCGGAGGGCGGTGTCGGGCACCGCTTCGCGGGGGTTAGAGTTGGCAGCGCCAGACGTCCTTTAACGACCTGTCCAGTGAGGCAGGGAAGGAGGTCCTGAACGGCCATGCCGCCCACGGATCGAGAACTGCACGATCGCGAGGTGCCCCAGGGGCACCCGCTTGACCCCGCTGGCCGAGTCGTCCTCGGCCCCGAGGAGATCGCGAGGGCGCTGCGGCGCATCGCGCACGAGATCCTCGAGTCGAACAAGGGCGCCGAGGACCTCATCCTCCTGGGCATCCCGAGTCGAGGCGTCACCCTTGCCCACCGCCTTGCGGAGCTCATCGCCGACGTCGAGGGCACCGAGGTGCCCGTCGGGTCACTCGACATCACCCTCCACCGCGACGACCTGCGCGACAACCCGACGCGCACGCCGATGCGCACCCGGATCCCGGCGACCGGTGTCGACGACAAGGTGGTCGTCCTCGTCGACGACGTCCTGTACTCCGGGAGGAGCGTGCGGGCTGCGCTTGACGCGCTGGCCGACCTGGGCCGTCCCCGGGCCGTGCGCCTCGCGGTCCTCGTGGACCGGGGACACCGCGAGCTGCCGATCCGGGCCGACCATGTGGGCAAGAACCTCCCGACGGCCCACACCGAGAAGGTCCAGGTGCGCCTCCAGGTCCACGACGGCGTCGAGGACACCGTGCGCATCGCCCACGGGCAGACCCACGTGGGAGGACGCTGACATGGTCCGTCATCTGCTCTCCGCCGCAGACCTCACCCGCGACGACGCGCTGGCGATCCTCGAGACGGCGCGCTCGATGCACGACGTGCAGCGACGCGAGGTCAAGAAGCTGCCGGCCCTGCGCGGTCGCACCGTCATCAACCTCTTCTTCGAGGACTCCACCCGCACCCGATCCTCCTTCGAGATCGCCGGCAAGTGGATGTCCGCCGACACCATCAACATCACCGGCAAGGGCTCCTCGGCCTCCAAGGGCGAGTCGCTGCGCGACACGGTGCTGACGATCACCGCGATGGCGGTGGACGCCCTCGTCATCCGGCACGGCGCCAGTGGCGCCTGCCACCAGGTCGCCGAGTGGCTCGACGAGGCCGGCGTCGGCGCGAGCGTGCTCAACGCCGGCGACGGCACCCACGAACACCCCACGCAGGCTCTGCTGGACGCGTACACGATGACCCAGCGGCTCGGCGACCTGGCGGGGCGCACGGTCGTCATCGTCGGGGACCTCACCCACTCGCGGGTGTTCCGCTCCAATGTCCTGCTCCTGCGCACCCTCGGCGCTGACGTCACGGTCGTCGCACCGCCGACCCTCATGCCGAGCGGCATCGGTCCCTGGGCCGAGACCGACGGCTTCACGCTCTCGAACGACCTCGACGAGACGCTGTATGCGGGCCCAGCCCCGGACGTCGTCATGATGCTGCGCGTCCAGCGCGAGCGGATGAGCGGCGGGTTCTTCCCGACTCCGCGCGAGTACACCGTCGGCTACGGGCTGACCCGCCCACGTCTGGACCGCCTGCGGACTGCCAACGAGAACGTCCTCGTCATGCACCCCGGTCCGATGAACCGCGGCCTGGAGATCAGCGCCGAGGCAGCCGACAGCCTCAGCTCGGTCATCCTCGACCAGGTCTCCGCAGGGGTTGCGATCCGGATGGCTGCGCTATATCACCTCCTCGTCGGCACCGGTCCTTCCCAGGAGGGAGTCGGCGACGAGAAGAGGGACACCACGGACGCAACCGCCGGCCGGAACGACGAGAGCGAGGGCGCAGCATGAGCAGCCTGTTCATCACCGGTGCCTCCGTCCTCGGGGGCGAACCCGCCGACGTCCTCGTCCGGGACGGTGTCATCGCCGAGATCTCGGGCCGCCCGGGTCGGATCGACCGCCCGGCCGACGCCGAGGTCATCGACGCCGACGGCCTCACCCTGCTGCCGGGATTCGTCGACCTGCACACGCACCTGCGCGAGCCGGGCCGGGAGGACGCCGAGACCGTGGCCTCCGGATCGGCCGCCGCCGCAGCCGGTGGCTTCACCGCAGTCCTGGCCATGGCGAACACGAACCCCGTCACCGACTCCGCCGAGAACGCCCTGCACATCCTCGACCTCGGTCGGGCCGCGGGCCTGGTCGACGTCCAGCCGATCGGTGCGGTCACCAAGGGGCTCGGCGGTGAGGAGCTTGCCGAGCTCGGCCTCATGGCACGCAGCCGCGCACGGGTCCGGGTGTTCTCCGACGACGGCAAGTGCGTGAGCGACGCCCGCGTCATGCGCCGCGCGCTCGAGTACATCCGAGCCTTCGGGGGAGTGATCTCCCAGCACTCCCAGGACCCCGCGCTCGCCGGAGCCACGGCGTGCTGCCACGAGGGTGAGCTGTCCGGCCGGCTCGGTCTGCCGGGCTGGCCCGCACCGGCCGAGTCGGCTGTCATCGCCCGCGATGCCATGCTCGCCCAGCACACGGGTTCCCGGGTGCACGTCGCGCACGTCACGACCGCCGAAGGGGTCGAGGTGGTCCGGTGGGCGAAGGCCCGGGGCATCGCCCTGACCGCGGAAGTCACCCCGCACCACCTCGGCCTCGACACCTCACTCCTCGCCGGGTACGACCCGACCTTCAAGGTCAACCCGCC
>JAAYSB010000177.1 GCA_012518475.1 Intrasporangiaceae bacterium
CGAACCGCTGACAGCAGCGGCCGGATCTATGACTGGGCCGAGGCGTCCGACTTCGCGACCCCGTTCGTCGCCGAGCCGGCCCAGCGCAGCCAGGTCGTCGCGACGATCGACTTCGACGAGTCGGTCGATGCCTCGGCCGTGGCCGCCACTCTCCGCGCCAACGGGGTCGTCGACACCGAGCCCTATCGCAAGCTCGGCCGCAACCAGCTGCGGATCGCGACCTTCCCCGCCATCGACCCCGAGGACGTCAGCGCCCTGCTCGCGTGCATCGACCACGTGGTGGAGAACACCCGAGGCTGATTCCACGCTGATCCCTCCGTGATCTCGCGATTGCGGGATCACGGAGGGATCAGGGGCAGGTCATCCCGGCTGCCTCCGGGGCCACAGTGTCAGCCCACCACTGCACGAGGTGGTCAAGGCCGGCTGTTGCGCGCTCGAAGGAGCCGTCGGGTGCCCGTGCTGAGGCGGCCAACGCATACCGCTCCCCGTCGATCTCGACGTCCCCGAGCTGGCGGGCGACGTAGCCGCCGTCAGGCTGCGGACCCCACCCACCCTTGAAATGGGCTGCTTCCAGCCGCCCGATCCCCCACCGCTGGTCGGGCACGACCTCCGCCATGATGTCGCGCACCTCAGCAGCCCGAGACCTGGCCGGGGCGCAGCTGAAAGCAGCGGCGAAGCGGGCCTGGTCGGTGACGCTCCAGACGGTCTGCCCGAACGGGGAGAACGGTGGACGAACCTGGTCGCTCTCGGTGCGGGTCAGCGCGGAGTCGTATGTGTGGAGCACCTCGTCGACCGCAGCCGCCGCAGCCTCCGGTGGGCCGAGCCGATTCCACAGAGCCATCGCCGCCTCGTTGTCACTGACAGTGAGAGCGGCACGGATCTGTCTGAGCAGTTCATTCCCCTCGCCATCCTCGATGGCGGCGACAGACAGCGGCACCTTGATCGTCGACCAGGCGAGATCGTCTGCGGCCGTGCCGAGGACGTGAATGCCTTCGTCATCGACCCAGGCCAGCGCGTACTGCCCGCCGAGGACCGCGCTCTCCGCCGCGAAGTCTGCGGCCAGCTCGGGGTCGGGCGGGACGACAGAACGCGTCGGTTCCGCCGCTGCGGTGGTCGGACCGGCCGGAGGACGTGTGGGCGGATCGGTCGGGCTTGCGGTGGCCTCCACCGCTGGCCCGGACGGCGTGGCGATCGGCCCCAACGCAAGGTGCTCCGTGCGAAGGCCGAGCCACACCAGCGCCCCGATGCCGACGAGGAGGAGTGTCGTGCCGAGCAGCGCCCACCGGGTCTCACGGCCGAGCATCAGCGCACCGTCTGTGCGTCAGGTCGAGGGCGAGATGTAGATGACGGCGTTGTTGCCGCCGGTGCAGCGCACGGGCGTCGAGAAGTCGCAGGCGAGGTCATAGCTCTGTCCGGTCACCGGCGAGGAGACCCCGTTGAGCGAGAAAGCCTCCGTCACCGGCTCCTCGAGAGCCGCGTAGGCACGCGCGACGTTCTCCGCGAACTGGCACGAGGTCTGGTCGTTACCTCGATAGACCGCGAGTGACCCGACGTTGTTGCATTGTGCGGCTGACGAGGGCAGCTCGACCTCGGCCGGTGTCGGCTCCTCGGTCTCGGTCTCTGTCTCAGCAGCAGACTCGGTCTCAGTGGCGGGTTCGGTCTCAGCGTCTGCCGTCTCGGCGGGCTCTGGCTGGGTCTGCCCGTCGGTCGAGGTGTCCGTGACAACAGGGGTCGTAGAGGTCCCGTCGGCGACGTCGTCATCGGAGCCATTGCCGAGGAACCAGATCACGGCGGCAAGCGCAAGAACGCCGACGAGCACGCCGGCGATGACGCCGAGGGTCCGGGTGTCCCGCGGGGGCGGAGCAGCATCCCGCTCAGGGGTGAACGGAATGCCCCAGTCGTCGTCGGCCCGAGCCGTCTCCTCCTGGGGTGCATCGCTGAGATAGGCACCGCAGCCGCCGCAGAACTGGTCGTCCGGGCCGAGTGCGTACCCGCAGTTTGAGCACACCATTAGACCAACGCTGCCACGATTGCCAGCACAACGACAAACCCGAGGACGCCAAGCGTGAGGTTCCGGCGGGTGCGGGCGTTCACTGGACGTCCTGCGGGACAGGCTCGGTGACCTGCGGCTTGGGCTCACTGGTGATGAGCAGCCGCGGTCGGCGCTGGGTCTCGAAGCTCACCCGGACATTCTCACTCTTCGCGAGATAGATCGCCACGGCGAGCAGCGAGAAGGCGAGGGTAACGGGAGCGATGCCGATCGTCCAGCGGGCGCCGAAGGTGTCGCCGATCCAGCCGATGAGTGGGGCACCGACAGGGGTGCCGCCCATGAAGATGGCCATGTACAGCGCCATGACCCGACCTCTCACGAGCGGGTCGACCCGGGTCTGGACCATGGCGTTCGCGGTGGTCAGAGCAGTCAGGGCGGTGAAACCGAGCGCGATGAGCAGGACGCCGAAGCTCTCATAGGAGGGAGCGAGGGCGGCGAAGGTCGCAGCAACAGTGAACCCGGTCAGCGCCAGGAGAAGGGTCCGGAGCCGGGCCGTCCCCCGCCGCGCCGACATCAGCGCCCCGGTCAGCGAGCCCACTGCGACGATCGAGCCGAGCAGCCCGAACTCGGTGGGCCCCTTGCCGAAGACGGTCGTGGCCATGAGCGCGATCGTGATCTGGAAGTTCATCCCGAACGTGCCGAAGATGAACACGAGGAACATGACGAGCTGGATGTCCCGCCGCCGCTTGACGTAGCCCAACCCAGCCCGGATCGCCCCCTTGCCCCGTGTCAGCGGCGTCGACACCATCTCCCCCGGCCGGAGCAGGAGGAGACAGGTGATGACGGCGAGGAACGACAGCGCGTTGAGGGCGAACGCCACACCGGTCCCCCACGCTGCGATGACCAGCCCGGAGACACCCGGGCCGATGAGACGCCCGGCATTGAACGAGGCGCTGTTCAGGGCGACCGCGTTGGCGATCGTGTCCCGCGGCACCATCTCGCTGACGATGGTCTGACGCGCAGGGTTGTCCACCGCCATCGTCGACCCGAGCATCGCCGCGAGGACGAAGATCATCCACAGCCGCATGCTTCCCGTGAGGACGAGCACCGCGGTCGTGGTGTGGATGAGCGCCATCGTCGTCTGCGTCGCGAGCAGGATCCGCCGCTTGGGGAAGCGGTCGGCGATCATCCCGGTGAACGGCGCCAGGACGAGGAAGGGCAGGAACTGCAGGCCGACAACGAGGCCGAGCGCCTGCGAGGAGTAGTCGGTCAGCTCGGTGAGGACGAGCCAGTTCTGGGCGACCGCACCCATCCAGGTCCCGATGTTGGAGACGAAGGCACCACTGGCATAGATCCGGTAGTTGCGCACCCCCAGGGCGCGGAAGGTCGCGCTCACAGGGTCGCGATCTTCTCCAACGCGGGCAGTGCGATTTCCAGGTGCTGGAGCTCCTCCTCAGTGAGGTGCTTGAGGCGCCACGCCATCCATTCCTCGCGAGCCTCCCGGGTCTCCTGCATGACCCGGCATCCCTCGTCGGTGATCGCCAGATCAACCCTGCGGCCGTCGGCCTCGTTCGGCGAACGCGTCACCAGACCCATCTCGACGAGGCCGGCGATCGTGCGTGAGATGGTCGCAGCCGACACCTTCTCGGACTCCGCGATCTCGCGCGCGGAGTTGGCGCCCGCCTCGATACAGACGAGCACCGCGACCTGGTGAGGAGCCACCCGGATGACGCTCTCGTGGCGGTTACGCCGGGCGATCCGCAGGCACGCGATCCGCAGATCCGTCGACAGGTGTGCCGACGGGTTCGAGGACCCCCTGGGTGCGCGGTGCGGTGACATGGTGTGCCCATCGTGGCAGCATCTAGTTACGTGATGCAACTATCTGCCCGACGGGCTCGGACGTTGGGCCAACGAGAACGCAAGGCGCGCGTCGCATACCCCATCGGTATGCG
>JAAYSB010000178.1 GCA_012518475.1 Intrasporangiaceae bacterium
CGCATACCGAACTCCGAGGAGACCCAGCACCCGGACGGACACGGGCGGGTCAGCACCGACGAGGACACCGGGGGTGGCGCCGGAGCCGGAGCGGGTGCTGGGGCAGGCGCCGGAGCGGGGTTGGACCGGGAGGCCTGATCCCGCTCCCGGGCAGCCTCTTGGTCCCGCTCAGCCTGGCGCTCCCGTTCCAGCTTGGCCTGACGCTCGCGCTCGATCTTGGCCTGACGCTCACGCTCGATCTTCGCTTGACGCTCACGCTCGATCTTCGCCTGACGCTCGCGCTCGAGCTTGGCCAGGCGCTCCTGCTCGAGGATGTGCTCCTGGCGGGCGATCTCCTTCAGATCCGCCTCGAGCCGGTCCTGGTCGGACTGGGCCTGGTCGAGACGCTGCTGAGTGGCGGCCTTCTGGGTCTCCAGCTCGGCCGTCTGCGCCTGCTGCTGTGCGGCGAGGTAGTCGAGGGCCTGCTTGGCGTCGTGCGCACGCACCCGCGCGTCGCTGGCCCGCTGAAGGGCCGCCTGCGCCTCGGCCTGGGCCTCTTCCTTCTCGACGCGCAGGGCCTCGAGCAGTGCCTCCTGAGCGACCTTGTCCGCCTTGGCAGTCGTGAGTCGTCCGATCTGGCCGTGCTGGACGTCCATGACGGTGTCGACGAGGGCGAGTCGGTCGGCGAACTCCTGCGGCGTGGTCGCCTCCATGGCGATGGCCAGCTCGCCGATCCCACCCTGCTCCTGATAGATCTGCGCGGCGAAGCGGGCGACGTCCTGGCGGGAGCTCTCGATGGACTCGATGGTGGCTGCCAGCTCGTCGCGGGCGCGACCCTCTCGAGCCTGGGCGACCTCGACAGCGGTTCGCGCCCGCTGCTCATCGGCGATGGCCTCGGCCTCGGCGTCCTGGGCCTGCCGCAGCTCGGCCTCCGCGCCCGGAAGCTTGCTCTGCGTCTCCTGAAGCGCCTGGTAGGCGCTGGTCAGCTGCTCATCGGTGTCGTGGAGGTGTCCCGTGAGATTGTGCACACGGGAGTCGGCGTCCGACTTCTCCTGCTGCACCCGGGCCTTGTCGTCGGGGGTGACGTCGGCGAGCGAGACACCCGCCGTGAGCGAGACCGTCAGGCACGCGCACGTGACCACCGCGGCGCGCCGCAGGGCGCGCGACACAGCAGTGCGTGGGGCGGGACGACGGAGCATAAACCTCGGGGGGTCAGCGCGACGTCACAGACGCCACATGAGTCACAGGGTGCTCCCGAGCATAACCCTGCCCCACCCGTCAGACAAGCCTCAGCGGTTCGCGGCCCTGTAGGGGGTGCTGCGGGAGGGCCTCAGACGCGCAAGTAGCGCCACAACGTGACGGTCGAGGTGAGGATGGCGAGGACGATGACGCCGACGAGCATGACGGGCGTGACAGCGATGACATCGGAGTCACCGATGAGGGCCTGGTCGAGCACAACGCGGTTGAGGAACCGGTTGAAGATGTAGTGGACGGTCGCGAAGAGCATCCCGAAGGCAAGGAGAGCCCCGAGGACCGCAGCAATGACGGTCTCGGCGACGAACGGCAGACGGATCGTGAAGTTCGAGGCACCCACGAGCCGCATGATGCCGATCTCTCTTCGTCTGCTGAAGGCGGCCTGTCGGATCGTCGTCGCCATGAGCAGGATGGCCGCGAAGACCATGAGTGC
>JAAYSB010000179.1 GCA_012518475.1 Intrasporangiaceae bacterium
CTCGGCGTGCCGGTGCGAGACCGTGTCCGCGCCGATGCTCACGTCCGCCTGCTCGTCGCGGCCGATGAGGGCGGTGGGGGAGGTGATCCGGAAGGTGCCCTCCCCATCTGTGCCCGTGAGGACGAGTGTCCCGGTATCGGGCGTCGCGACCCTGCGGGTGTCCTGCCGGCGGGTGTCGCCGCCGAGCAGGGTCACCCGCGCGGTGACGATCTCCTCCTCCGGAGCCTCGGGGATCGACTCAGGCACCGCATACCGATCGGTATGCGTCGCGGACTCCTCGGTCCGCTCACTGTCCCCGTGGATCAGCTCGGGGATCCGGGGTGTCGCGGACACGACGACCGAGCCGCGGTGCAGGAGGGGGTCGATGTCGATGAAGACGCGGGTGTTCCCGGCGATGGTCCAGCCCTCGCGCTTCGCGTGCCGGAGGTAGGTGTCCCGCAGATCGGCGGCGACGAGGTCGAAGGCGTCGTCCGGGCAGAGCGTCTCGGCGTCCGGCTCGCTGATCCGGACGAGGAGGGTCGAGGCAGTCCGGGTCGTTCCCGAGACCATGATGTGCCGCTCGTTCGTCAAGGCTCGGGCTACGCGGCGACGCAGCTGGGCGTTGGTGAGAGTTGGTCGCGGCACGCGCCGAGCAAGCACCTCACGCGGCACCTCCGCCAGGCTCGGCAGGTCCCACCGGCCCTGAAGCGCAAGGCCCCCGCCGACCGCGGCGGCGAGGAGCATGAGAACGACGATGACGATGGTTGTGGACATGGTGGGCGCCTTTCAGTCGGAGGTCTTCCCGCAGCATGTCCTCCGACCCGACTAACCCGCGAGCCGCGCCGCACTATTGTCAGGCTGCCCCGGCCGCGACTGAGAATTCTCACTACCGCGGTGACCGGTCGCGGCAAAGGCTGTCGCTGGGTTCAGGCAATAGAGCGAGCGAGGCACCCCGCTCAGAGGTCGCCAAGCGCCTCGAGCAAGCGCTCCGCCCACGGATCGTTCGTCTGCACAAAGGCGGCCGGCGTGCCGACGGGCGCATTAACGGTCACGACCTCGCCTCCAGCGAATGTCTCGCCCGTCAACAGGTGCGCCCACTCCCCGGGCGGCAGGGACACCTCCACCTGAAGCGCCCCGGATCGAGCACCGGCGCGACGAGCACGGACGAGCCGAGGAAGAACTGGTCCTCGGCCGTTGCCGCGTCGGTGCCGGGAGCGCCCACCCACATCGGCCGCAGCGCGGGCACCCCGGTCGCCAGGGCCTCGTCGACGAGGGCCCGCCGATAGTCCCCGAGGGCGGCATAGATCCGGGTGGCGTGCGCCAAGCTCTCCCGGGTCGAGTCGGTCGAGGACACTTGTAGGTTAGCGGCCGGTCGGTTGCCCTCGTGGGTGCGCATCATCACCCCGAACGCCTCCATCTCGCCCCACCGGGCGAGCAGCTCCTCGGAGCGGACGTAGTCGCGGACGACAGCGTTGATGGAGGTGTATCCGCCGACGTCGCTGTGCACGAGCGGCCACCCGGAGACGCTTCCGGCGAGCATGCCGCGCAGCGCCGAGCGGATTCCGTCTTCATCGGACCAGTCGACGACCTGGTCGCCGGCCCAGAACATCGGCGTGAACTCGTCCATCCCCAACGACCCGGTCCGGAACCACGTGACGCAGTCCGGCTGCTCGGCGATCTCACACGCCCTCCGCACCGTCTGCGCCCAGAGCAGCGGCCAGCGGTTGTGCGCGAGTTCCGCTGTCCCGTCAGCGATCATGGCATCGAACGGCAGTCCCTCACCGAAATCGGCCATGAACCCGACCACCCCGTCGGTGAGAACCTCCTCGGCGATGACCTGCGCATACCAGTCCTGGGCGTCCGGGTTAGTCAGGTTCACCAGGGCTGCGTCGAAGCCACCCTGGTTCAACAGGTATGTCTCGCCCGCCTCGTCCTGGACGAGATAGCCCGCGTCGCGGGCCTCGGCGAACAGATTGCGTATGCCCGGGTCACCTTTCGGAGCGGCGTCGACGAGGAAGGCGTTGACGTAGGTCGTCGTCCGGATCCCGTCGGCCGCGAGGTCGGCGACGAGGTCCTCCCAGTCGGGGTATCGGTCCTCGTCGAGCTGCCAGGTCCACCAGAGTCGGTCGCCGAAGTCGGTCGTGCGCCGGCCGCTCCAGTCCTGGAGCCAGACTCCCGAGATCTCGGTCCCTGCCTCCCGGAGGGAGGCGACCTGCCGGCGCACCTCGTCGGTGCCGCCCTGGAGTCCGACGACGGCGCCGGTCGAGGTCCAGTCCGGCAGGGCGGGACGGGTGACGCCGGCCTGCTGCGCAGCGATCGTGTCGAGCGGCGTGATGCCGGCTGTGAGCTGCACGTCGAGGCGGTCCGTCCAGACCTCGAGGGTGACCTGCTTGGCGTTGCGGGCGTCCAACACGGCGAATGCGTGCGATGCCGTACGGTCCGGCTCGAGCCGCA
>JAAYSB010000180.1 GCA_012518475.1 Intrasporangiaceae bacterium
CCTGCCGCTGAATTCCGTCGATGCCGACCAGACGACCGGGTGGCCAGTGGCTCGGGACATCGCGACGGTTCAGGCCGCAGAGCAGGATGTCGGTGTCGTCGGCCGGGCGGAGCAGCAGCCGGTTCGGGAAGGTCCGGCTCAGTCGCCCCGTGAGCACGCTGCGGTCACCGGTGACCAGGGCTCGCACCCCGACTGAGAACCCCTCCCGAAGGACCGCGAGAAGTCGGTCGGTCAGCGCGCCGTGATCGAGCTCGTCGCACGCTTCGGCGACCACGTCCCAGCCGTCGATGACGACGAAGAGGTATGCGGCGCATACGTTCTCGGCAACGTCCGCCATCGTCCGCCGGGCCGGCTGCTGCCATGCCGAGTGCTGCCGTCGGCGTACCTCGGCGCTGAGCCGGTCGACGAGGAAGCCGATCGTCGTCGGGTCGGCGCGGTCGAGGACCGCGCCTGTCTGAGGAAGCTGCGTCAGTGTCGCGAGGGTTCCTGTGGGGTCGGCGAGGACGTAGAGGTGGGTGTCAGGAGCGGCGGCGACCGCGGCCAGCGACATCGACAGGGCTGTGGTGCTTCGGCCCGAGCCGACGGAGCCACAGACTGCGGTGAGTGGGAGGTCAGGCAGCGACAGCGGCAGGAGGTTCTGCCGCTGGGCGTCCGGGTCGTCCTCGACGCACCAGGTCGCGGCGGGATCCCCATCGGCGAGGACACGGCTGGTCGGCAACGGGGCGAGCCACGGCGAGTCCGGCGGCTTGTGACCACGGGCAGCGGCGGCGATGAGGGTGACGAGGTCACGATCCCGAGTGATCTCGACCGGGTGTTCGCGGGTCGTGACGGTGCCGTCGGACCAGCACACGTCGACGGTGATGGCGCTGCTCGGATCGAGACCTGACACGGTCGCGACCTGGACCGCAAGGAGATCGTCCGAGCCGCAGCGAACGAGCGCTCGTCCCGGGAGGTCGCGGGGGATGGCTGCCGCGTCATCGGCGTCGATGACGTCCAGGGAGTCGCTCCGGTCGCGTACGCGCAGGGCGATCCGCAGATTGATGTTGGCGCGCATGTCTGCGGTGACCACACCGGCCGGGCGCTGCGTCGCCAGCACGAGGTGGAGTCCGAGCGACCTGCCGACGGCCGCGAGGTGAACGAGGCCGCTGACGAAGTCAGGCAGCTCGTCTGCCAGGGCACGGAACTCGTCGACCACGATGACGAGTCGGTGCAGGTGCGGCAGCCCACTGTGGTGTGCCCTGCTGCGACGTCGGTAGCCGGCGATGTCGCTCACTCCCGCCCGCGCCAGGAGCTCCTCACGCCGACGGATCTCGGCCCGCAGGGACCGCAGTGCGCGCCCCGTGAGGCCGGGGTCGAGGTCGGTGACGAGACCGACGATGTGGGGAAGCTGCTCCAGGCCTGCGAAGGCCGATCCGCCCTTGTAGTCGATGAGCACGATGGCGACGTCCTCGGGTGGGTGCTCCGCGGCAAGGGAGGCGACGATCGTGCGCAGTAGCTCGGACTTGCCTGATCCCGTCGTGCCCCCGATGAGGGTGTGCGGTCCCGCGGTCGCGAGGTCGAGCCGGACCGGGCTCTCCGCATCGGCTCCCGGGGTCACCCATGCTCCGTCCCCGGCGGCAGCCCAACGCTGCGCGATGGCAGCGCTCGTGAGTGGAGAGCCGGGTTCCTGGAGCGCAGCGGTGAGTGCTACGGCGGGGGGCAGGGCGGAACCCGCCTCCGCGTCGCGGAGCGGAGCCAGGCTCCGTGTGAGCCTCTCGACCCACCTCGGAGATACCGCGTCGATGCGCAGCGCCGACTGGTCGGCGCCCTCGATGAGCAGACGGCTCTCCCCGACGCGGACGGTGTCGAGTAGCGCCCTTGCAGCGGTCAGCCGGTCGTCGGTGGCCACGACGACGAGGCTGGACCCCTTCTCCGGTCGACTCAAGGCGGAGAGGGTGGTGAGGTCGTCGCTGTCCAGTCCAGCTGCGGAGATGATGAGGACCCGACGTGCAGGGACACCAGGGGAGGCCGGGGAGAACGCCTCCCGCAGGAGTCTCGGCGCGGGGCCGGTCCGGACGTGCGGGGTGCCTGCCCACTGGGAGCGGTCGGTGAGGATGCTGACGTCGGTAGGGGAGTAGAGCGTGACGAGCTGACCGATGAGGTTGTCGGCGGACCCACCTGCGGCGTCCCCGACGATGTTCAGGGATCCGATGCGCGCGAGGTCGAGGATCACCGGTGCATCGTGCAGGTCGGGGTGGGTCGTGCTGCCGGCCTCGTTCCACGCGACTCCCGACGCAGTCTCACCTGTGCCGATGCGCACGGGCAGGGGCGAGCCCGGACCGGCCTCCCGACCCCAGAGCACGGTTCCCGGCGTGGCAGCGATCCGGGCGATGGCCGCCGGGTCGGGGAAGGTGACTGCCCGCCAGTGCCGCTCGGCTGAAAGGGCACTCTCCCGTTGCTTCTCGCACCGGGAGATGGCGAGCTCATGTTGCCGGCAGTCCTCGGCATACGTTCTGCGTGCGCCGATCCGGTCGGAGACGACGTTGCCGAGGATGAGGAGAGGAGACATCAGGCCCAGGAGCAGGAAGTGGGGACCGAGGAACCAGGCGAGGAGCAGCGCCACGGGGACCGGCATGAGTGCCGCGATCCATGGCACCCGTCGGCGAGCAGGCTGCACCGGGGCTGTCGGCACCGTGATCGTCGTCGTGGGTGACTCCGGCACGGGGACTGCGGTCCGGCTCGCGGTCAGGGTGCCGTCCCCACTCGGTCGTGTCGCGAGGGGAGGGATCCTGCTGGGCTGGACTGTCAGGGTCGTCTGACCCATGGTGATGACCGAACCCACCGCGAGCTCCGCCTGTCCTCGCTGGACCCGGAACCCGTCGACAACCGTGCCGTTCTCGGAGCCGAGGTCGGTGAGGACCATCCCGGTCGGAGTGACGTCGAGGCGCGCCTGGGACCGGCTCAGAGTGGGGTCGGCGATCGTGAGGCTCGATCCGACGCGACCGACGGTGTGCGATCCAGCAGTGAGTGGGAGTGAGTGACCGGCATCGGGGCCACCGGTGACGGCGAGCTCCGTCGTTGCCGTCCGGACCGTCCGGGTCGGCGGGGACCAGCCGGCACGCTCGACCACACGCACCGACGTGCCGGTGAGCAACGGCGGCGCCCCGAGCAGGGCTGTCTCAGGGAGGAGCTGGTCGCCGATGACGAGGGCGTCGCCGGTGACGCCGAGGGTGCGGGCCAGGAGCGCGGCGATCCGGTCGGACCCCAGCTCCTCGCTCGGGCAGCCCGGCGGCGTCGTGAGCGTGATCAGCCGAGCGTGGGCGCTCACGGATCCCGCCCGGACCGAGAGGTGGATTCTCATCACGCAACGGTAGGCAGAGCGGGGCTACACCTCACGACGTTATCCACAGCGATCCTGTCGGGGGCCGTCGATAGCCTCGATGGAAGTCAGTGACTGCTGTGCACCTGACCGGCCAGGTTTCGCGTGAGGCCGAACGACGCGACCCTGCACCCCGGAGTCGGGTGCAGGGTCTCGTCGTTGTTGCCGGGAGGCGTGCGTCTCAGGTGTTCGCAACCTCGGTGAGGCGCTCCTGGACCGATGAGGGTGCGGGCGCGTAGTGGTCCGGGGTTCGGGTGAACTCACCCGACCCACGGGCCAGACTGCGCAGCACCTGCGTGTAGCGGATCAGCTCGAACGCGGGAACGTGTGCAGTGACCGTCGTCCGGCCCGGCTCCCCGGCCTGCTCGGTGCCGCTGACCCTGCCGCGGCGTGATGCGAGGTCGCTCATCACCGCACCGACATAGTCGTCGTCGACGGTGATCGCCACGCTGTCGATCGGCTCGAGCAGCTGGATACCGGCGGCCGTGGCCGCCTCCTTGAGAGCGAGGGCCCCGGCCATCTGGAAGGCGGCGTCGCTGGAGTCGACGCTGTGCGCCTTGCCTCCGGTGAGCCGGATCCGGATGTCGACCATCGGATAGCCGTTCACGCCCTGCTCCATCTGAGTGCGGATGCCCTTCTCGACGCTCGGGATGAACTGCCGTGGGACGGCACCACCGACGACCTCGTCAACGAACTCGAAGCCGCCGCCCTGGCCGAGGGGCTCGATGGTCACGTGCGCGATCGCGTACTGACCGTGACCACCGGACTGCTTGACGTGCCGGCCGATGCCGTTGGCCTTGGCGCGAACGGTCTCCTGGACCGCGACCCGGACGGGCTCGGTCTCCACCTCGACACCGTCACGCTCCTTGAGCGTGTCGAGCACGAGGTCGAGCTGACTCTCGCCCATCGTCCAGAGGACGAGCTGGCTGGTCTCCGAGTCGACGATGACCTGGGTGGTGGGGTTCTCCGCCTGGATCCGGGCGAGTCCGCGCATGAGCTTGTCCTCGTCCTTGGTGGCCTTTGCCCGGATCGCCACCGGAAGAAGCGGGTGGGGGAAGACCCACGGCTCGACCACGACGGGGTTCTCCGGTTCGGAGAGGGTGTCGCCGGTCTCGGCGGCCTCGAGGTTGGTCACCGCGACGATGTCGCCGGCCCGGGCCTGGTCGACCTGGGTGAGCTTGCCGCCGAACATCGTCGAGATGTTGCCGACCCGCACGTCCTCGTCGTGGCCGGCGTGCCACGTCTCGTCGCGGGCGTCACCGGTGAACTGGGCGAGGTGACCGGACACGTGGACCTGGCTGTCCGGACGCAGCGTCCCGGAGAAGACGCGAACGACGGAGATGCGTCCGACATAGGCGTCGGTCGTTGTCTTGATGACCTCGGCGACGAGCGGGCCGTCCGGGTCGGGCTCGACCGGGTCGGCGGCTGCGCCGGCCGGGGTGAAGGCGTCCGGCATGTGGTGCTGGGCGGGGGAGGGGAAGCCCCAGGTGATGAGCTCCATCGTCTCGCGTGCACCAAGGCCGGTGTGCGGGTTCGAGGGGATGACGGGGAAGAAGCTGGCGCGGGCGACTGCGGTCGTCAGGTCCGACACGAGCTGTCGGAAGGGGATGTCCTCGCCCTCGAGGTATCGCTCGAGCAGACCCTCGGAGTCGCTCTCGGTGATGATCGCCTCGACGATCTCGCCACGGAGGTCCTCGATGCCCTCGAGCTCCTCAGCCGTGGCGTCGCGGGTCTCGTCGCCCTCGCGGACCTTGCGGGACAGAGGCGCGATCGTGCCGTCGCCGTAGGGGATATAGAGGGGATGGATGCCCTCGCCGAACGCGGCCCGGCAGGACTTCACGACATCGGTGAAGCTGTTGCGTTGCTGGTCGAGATGGGTGATGACGATCGCGCGGGGCATGTCCTCGAGTGCGCACTCGCGCCACAGCATGGCGGTGCCCGGGTCGATGCCGTCGATCGCCGAGATGACGAACAGGGCGGCGTCGCCGGCACGCAGTCCGGCGCGGACCTCGCCGACAAAGTCCGGGTGGCCAGGCGTCGCGAGCAGGGTGAGGGTCACCGGCTCGGGGCCGCCGCGGAGCCTCTCGCGGATCTCGGTCGTCACGACAGCGAGGTTGATCGAGCGCTGGAGCCGCTTCTCGGAGTCGGTGTGGTCCGCGACGGATGTTCCCTCGGTCTTCGACCCGAGCCGCGTGATGTTCTTGTTCGCCAGGAGCAGTGACTCGATGAACATCGTCTTCCCGGCACCCTGGGGGCCGACCACGACGACGTTGCGAACTGCTCGCGCTGTCTTCGTGGTCGCGTCGCTTCTGCCGTTGGTGCTCGCTGACATCGGGGTTTTCACTCACCTTCACATCGATGTGGAGGTCCGGCGGGTGTCGGGCCTGTCTCCAAACCTACGCCTCTACCCGGGGCCTTCGCGCGTGAGGGTCCCACCAACCCGTAGGTGAAGCTCGCACCGCGGTCCGACCCCAACTGTCTCAGGCTCGGGTCAACAGCGCTTCAAGAGCGGGTAAAGGTCGAATCGGGGTTGTGGACAACCGATTTCATCGACCGCGGATGTGTGCTTTCATGCAGGTCAGGCCATGTGCGGAGGCAGTGGCCGGTGCGTCTGGAGGGAGGACGTCATCGACGCCGTAGGCACCGTCGAGCTCGAGGTCCGAGAACTCATCCGGCGGCGGGGGATCGACCCCGTCCGCGACGTCCTCGCCGCCCGCAAGATCGTCCAGGAGGCGGTCGCCGACTATGACGACCGCGCAGTCAACGGCGGACTGCCCCAGCTGCCTGATCTCGCCGAGGCGGTCAAGTCCATCACCGATGCGGTGGCCGGGTTCGGCCCGATCCAGGCCTACCTCGATGATCCTGAGATCGAGGAGGTCTGGATCAATGAGCCGAGCCGGGTCTTCGTCGCTCGCAACGGCGTCGCTGAGCTGACGAACACGTTGCTCACCTCGGACGAGGTCAAGGACCTCGTCGAGCGAATGCTCCGCACGAGTGGCCGCCGGGTCGACCTCAGCTCACCCTTCGTGGACGCGGTCCTTCCGGACGGGTCGCGACTGCACGTCGTCATCCCGGACATCACTCGGGAGCACTGGTTCGTCAACATCCGCAAGTTCGTCGTCAAGGCGGACCGACTGGAAGACCTCGTGCGACTGGGTTCCCTCACCCGTGCCGCTGCCCGCTTCCTCGAGGCATCCGTGGCCGCGGGCCTGAACATCCTGGTGGCCGGAGGCACCCAGGCCGGCAAGACCACCCTGCTCAACTGTCTCGGGTCCGCGATTCCACCTCGCGACCGGATCGTCACCTGCGAGGAGGTCTTCGAGCTGAAGATCATGCAGCGAGACGTGGCCTCCATGCAGTGCCGACAGTCCAGCCTCGAGGGGACCGGTGAAGTCCCGCTGCGCCGACTGGTCAAGGAGGCGCTGCGGATGCGGCCCAGCCGGATCATCGTCGGAGAGGTCCGTCAGGAGGAGAGCCTCGACCTCCTCATCGCCCTGAACTCCGGCCTGCCTGGGATGGCCTCGATCCACGCCAACAGTGCCCGCGAGGCCATCATCAAGATGTGCACTCTGCCGCTGCTTGCCGGCGAGAA
>JAAYSB010000014.1 GCA_012518475.1 Intrasporangiaceae bacterium
ACTCCTTCGAGCTGGAGGCGCAGCTGGAGGGTGAGGATCCGTATGTCGACCTCGGTCCGGCGTATACCTTCATCGACGACTTCTCCGACCGCTTCGCCAAGGGCGCGCCGTCCCTTCGGGACTGCACGACGCTGCGGCTGCGTGGTGACATCACCTTCGGCGCCGACGTCCGCTGTGTCGCCGACGTCGATGTCGTCGCGGACCATCGGTCGGTCGTCCCCGATGGTGCGGTTCTCACCGGCGCCGGTGCCGATGTCCTGGAGCCGGCGCCGTGAGCCTGACCAGCATCGAGGACCACCTCTCCGCCATCCTCGCCACCATCGAGCCCACGCCGCCGTCCGCAGTCGCGGTCGGTGAGGCCCTGGGGCTCACGCTCGCCGAGCCGGTCAACTCCGCCGTCGACCTGCCGGGCTTCACAAACTCCGCCATGGACGGGTATGCGGTGCGCGCCGCCGACTGCGCCGGCGCCTCCGCCTCGACCCCGGTCTCGCTCCGGGTCGTCGGTGACATCGCAGCCGGGGACACCCGCAGTCTCACCCTGGAGCCGGGGACGACCTGGCGCATCATGACCGGGGCGCCGCTGCCCGACGGCGCCGACGCGGTCGTTCCGGTTGAGGAGTCCGATGGTGGCACCTCGCAGGTCGAGCTGCGGCTCGCGCCCGAGACCGGGCGGCATCTGCGGCGCCGGGGTGAGGACGTCGCTGCCGGGACCGAGATCCTCTCTGCCGGAACGGTTCTCACCCCCGGACGCCTCGCGCTCGTCGCGGCTGCCAACGTGCCGGTCGTCACGGTGCGGAGGCGGCCGTGCGTCGCCGTCATCTCCACCGGCGACGAGCTGCGCGAGCCGGGCACCGATCTGGAGCACGGACAGATCGTCGACTCGAACTCCCTCATGCTCGCCGCCCTCGTCGAGGCCAGCGGGGTCGACGTCATCAAGCTACCCCGGGTGCGCGACGAGGCGCAGGCCTTCAGTCGGGCCCTGGCCGAGGCTGCAGCCGCTGCGGACCTCGTGCTCACGACCGGCGGGGTGTCGATGGGCGCCTACGACACGGTCAAGGAGGTCCTCTCCGCACGCGGCTCGGTCTCCTTCCGCAAGGTCGCCATGCGGCCCGGTATGCCACAGGGACAGGGAGTCGTCGGCCCCCGGGACACCCCGCTCATCACCCTGCCGGGGAACCCGCTCAGTGCCATGGTCTCCTTTCACGTGTTCGTCCTGCCCGCCATCGCCGGGCTGCAGGGACGCTCAGTCGCAGCCGACTCCTGGCAGGCTGCCGCAGTCCCCGGGCGGGCCGTGCGGGGCTGGCGGTCCGTGCAGGGCAAGACCGAGCTGACCCGCGTCACCCTGCGCAACGGGGCGATGACCCCGGCCACGGGCCAGGGCTCACACATGGTCGGCGCGCTCGCCGATGCCAACGCCCTGGCGATCGTGCCGCCCGATGTCGTCGAGGTCGCCGAGGGCGACGTGCTGTCCTGCCTGCGACTCGTCGGCACGGTCCCGGCCAACAGCGCCCACAGAGAGGGGAACGGGCTATGAGTCAGGAGAGCGCATCGCGCCCCGCCCGCCTGACCCACGTGCGCGACGATGGCTCGGCACACATGGTCGACATCTCCGCCAAGGCCGTCACTGCGCGGGAGGCCTCCGCCGCCGGGCGCGTACTCCTCTCGGGGGCAGCCGTGAGTGCCCTGCGCAGCGGTGAGGTCCCCAAGGGGGACGCCCTCGCTGTCGCCCGGATCGCCGGCATCCAGGCGGTCAAGAAGACCCCCGACCTCATCCCGCTGGCCCACCCCGTCGCTGTCCACGCTGTCGCCGTCGACCTCGTCGTCGGGGACGACGGTGTGGACATCACCGCGACCGTGCGCACCGCCGACCGGACCGGCATCGAGATGGAGGCCCTCACCGCCGTCGCCGTCGCGGGACTGGCGCTCATCGACATGATCAAGGCTGTCGACAAGCACGCCCGGATCACCGACGTGCGCGTCACGGCCAAGGCCGGAGGTCGCTCGGGCGACTGGCGTGAGGGCGTCGCGGACGGGAATTCGGACGCAAGCGAGGAGTCCCCCCATGAGTGACCAGCGGCGCGCTGTCGTCATCACCTGCTCCACCCGTGCCGCGCAGGGGGTCTATCCGGATCGCGGGGGGCCGCTGCTCGTCGAGGCACTGCGGTCCTGGGGCTTCACCTGCGATGACCCCGTGGTCGTCCCCGACGGTCCGCTCGTCGAGGCAGCGCTTCGTGACGCCGTCGCCATCGGCGCTGCCGTCGTCGTGACCACCGGGGGCACCGGCCTGACGCCGACGGACGGCACGCCTGAGGCCACCCGGCTCGTCATCGACGCCGAGGTGCCGGGGATCGCTGAGGCGATCCGCGTCGCAGGGGTGGCCCAGGGCATACCCACCGCGATGCTGTCCCGGGGGATCGCCGGGCTAGCCGGGACAACCCTCATCGTCAACGTGCCGGGCTCGCCCGGTGGCGTGCGCGACGCCCTACGGGTCCTCGAGCCGGTTCTGCCGCATGCTGTGAGCCAGATCCACGGCGGGGACCACTGATGACCGTGATCCTGCGGGGACGGACGCGGTGTCACGCGGTGGGGTGACGCTCGCCGGGCATACCCCATTCGGTGAGCCGATCGTGCTGCGGCCCTTCAGGTTCCGCGACCAGGAGGCGTATCTCGCGGCGCGGCGCGCCAACCGGGACTGGCTGACGCCGTGGGACCCGACGAGTCCGGACGGCGTCCCGCCGCGGATGACGTTCCGGGAGATGGTGCGTCAGCAGCGCGCGCGGGCCCGCAGTCTGGAGTCGCTCGCGTTCCTCATCGAGACCGGCGGCGAGATCGTCGGGCAGGTCAACGGCAACAGCATCATGTGGGGCTCGGCCAGGTCGTTCAGCGCCGGTTACTGGGTGGCGGCGAGCGCTGCCGGGCGGTGGATCGCACCGACCGCGGTGGCGATCCTCGGCGACTACGGCTTCGGCGCGCTCGAGCTGCACCGGCTCGAGCTCGGCATCCGGCCGGAGAACGCCGCGTCCCTGTCGGTCGCCGGCAAGCTGCGGATGCGCGAGGAGGGGCTCCGGGCGAGCTATCTCCATATCGACGGGGCGTGGCGGGACCACCGGATCTTCGCACTCACCGCCGAGGACCTTGCGCAGGACGGCTGGGGCGGGTCGTTCCGGGAGCGGCTGGCGCGCAGCTTCGAGGAGCGCCCCGCCCGCTGAGCCCAACCCGTGCCCGTGCCCGTGCCCGTGCCCGTGCCCGTGCCCGACGTTGATGTATGGCGACACGCAGGGGCACGGGGCGTTCCCCCTGCGTGTCGCCATACAACAACGTCGGCACTGACCCCGGGGGACGTCACACCCGTTCCACCTGTCACTTTGGCGACACACCGACGAGGTTCCCCGCTGGCGGGTGAGGCCGCACCTACGGTGGTCACCGTGGGAACCGGCATCGTCTTCATTGTTCTTGTGGCGATCTGGCTTGCCTACTTCGTGCAGTACTGGTCCCGGCGGCGTGAGCACCTCGCGACCGCACGTTCGGTGGAGGCCTTCTCCGAGGCGATGCGCGTGCTCGAGCGCCGCCCGGCCGTCCGTGGCTCGGTCCCGGACCGGATCTCCACTGCCTATGCCGTGAGCCCGGCCCGGGTCGTCGCTCAGCCCGCGCCCCGCCCTCAGGTCATCGCCAAGCCGCGCCCAGCACCTGTGACCCCCGGAGGAGACCCCGGTATGCGTCTGAACCTTTCCGTTCCGAAGTCCGCGTCCTCCCTTGCCGGTTCGGCCCGCGCGACGCTCGGTCGAGCGGCGACGTCACTGCCGGGCCGGGGGTCCTCCGGTGGTCCCGTATCCGGTCGGCCCGCGAAGTCAGGGGCTCCGGTGCCCAGTCGCAAGGTCCGTGGCCTGGCACTGCTCGCCACGCTGTTCGCCACCCTCGTGCTCGCCGTCCTGGCAGCGTTCTCTGTTGTCGTGTGGTGGATCCCGCTCATCGCCCTGGCCGCCACGATCGCGAGCTTCTTCTGGCTCCGCTCCGCCGTCCAGGCCGAGATCAGGGTCCGCCGGGCAGCCCGCGCCCGCGTCCGCCGCTCTCGTTCCGCCGGTGCCCGCCCTGCTTCCGGTGCGGCGCCCGCCCCACACCGCGTGGCTGCAGAGGAGCACGAAGTAGCCACCCCCTTCTCCGGGCACGAGCTCGTTGAGGACGCCACCGTCATCGCCACGGCGCAGGCTGCCGATGAGTCCGAAGCCGTTGACACCGTCCCTGCCGAGGTGACTGCTGAGGGTCGTCCCGACGGGTGGCAGCCGGTCCCCGTGCCGCCGCCGACCTACACGCTCAAGGCCAAGGCCGAGCGGCCTACCCCCGTCTTCGCCGAGGACGACGACATCCCCCAGGCCCCGCAGTTCGAGGGCATCTCCGCGCGGGACACTGCCGACACCGACCGCAAGCGCGCCTACGGCACCTGACCGACCTGCGCCTGCGTGGTTGGAGGTGTGCGACGGCGGGGCACCGACGCCACGGACCTCCACTCAGCGCAGGGGTTGGCTCGGTCTCCGGCGCCCTCCCGGTTGGAGGTGTGTGACGGCGGGGCACCGACGCCAGGGACCTCCACTCAGGGATGGTGAGGGTGCTACCCGGCCCCGGTCAGCCCTCCGGCGTCGGCTGCTCGACGACCTCGCCTGACGCGGCTGGGGAGAACACGACCCGGCCCACCGTGTCGCCGTTCGCCAGGGCCTGCAGACCGGCCGGGATCTCATCGAGACCACGTGCCTCACCGATGAGCGGCTTGACGACCCCTTCATAGGCGAGGCGGGTCAGCTCGTCGTGGCACGCCTGAACCGCAGCAGGGTCGAACCGGTTGTACAGGCCCCAGTGCAGCCCGACGATCGAGTAGTTCTTCACGAGGGCGTGGTTGAGCGCCGCCTGCTGGATGTCGCCTCCGGCGAAGCCGATGACAAGGATGCGCCCCTCGAAGGCAATGCACTTGGTCGACCGCTGATAGGTCTCGCCACCGACGGGGTCATAGATGACGTCGGCACCACGGCCGCCCGTCGCCTCCTTGACGACGTCGACGAAGTCCTCCGTGTGCCGGTCGACGACGATGTCGGCGCCGAGGGCACGGGCGTATTCCGCCTTCGCTGCTCCGCCGACGACTCCGATGACCCTTGCGCCGGCGGCCTTGCCGAGCTGGATGGCGGCCGAACCCACGCCCCCGGCGGCGGCGTGGATGAGCAGGGTCTCGCCCTCCTTGAGCTGGGCGCGACGGTGGAGTCCGAACCAGCCCGTCTGATAGCCGATGAACAGCCCCGAGGCCTCCTCATTGGTCAGGGCCTGGGGAGCGGCGAAGGTCATGGCCGAGTCGAGCACCGCATACTCGGCGAACGCGCCGTGCGGGAGGACCGGGCCACCGATGACCCGGTCACCGACCTCCCAGTCAGTGACATGCGGGCCGACCTCGACGATCTCGAAGCACCCCTCGACACCGGGTGTGAACGGGAGGTCAGGCTTGACCTGATAGAGGCCCCGGCACATGAGGACATCGGGGAAGTTGGCGGCAGCGGCCAGGGTCCGGACCCGCAGCTGGGAGCCGGTGAGCTCCGGCAGCTCGACGTCGACCTCCTCGAGGACGTCCGTGGGTTCACCGAGCCTCGTCACCTGCCATGCGCGCATGGCACGACTCTACGATGAATGGATGAATGAGTCAGCGACGACCACAGCATCGACGCGCGTGGAGCGCGACACACTCGGCCCGGTCGAGGTTCCGGCCGACCGGCTCTGGGGGGCGCAGACGGAGCGGTCCTTCGAGAACTTCGACATCTCCGGCGAGCGGCAGCCCGACGAGATCATCCGTGCCCTGGCGATCGTCAAGCGGTCCAGCGCCATCATCAACGCCCGGCTCGGGGTCCTCTCCCCGGAGAAGGCCGACGCCATCGTCGCGGCCGCGGACGAGGTGCTGGAGGGTGATCATCCGAAGGAGTTCCCTCTCGTCGTCTGGCAGACCGGCTCGGGCACTCAGAGCAACATGAACATGAACGAGGTCCTCGCCAACCGGGCTTCGGAGATCCTCGGCGGTGTCCGCGGCGAGGAGCGCCGCATCCATCCGAACGACGACGTGAACAAGAGCCAGTCGAGCAACGACGTCTACCCGACGGCGATGCACGTCGCTGCAGCGGAGGGCGTCGAGCTGCGTCTGCGGCCGGCACTCCTCCAGCTCCGGGAGACGTTGCAGGCCAAGGCAGTCGAGTTCGATGACATCGTCAAGATCGGCCGCACGCATCTCATGGACGCCACACCTCTGACGCTCGGCCAGGAGCTGAGCGGCTATGTCGCCCAGCTCGACCAGGCGTGGAGGCACATCGACAGCGCCCTGCCCCACGTGCGGGAGCTCGCCCTCGGCGGCACCGCAGTGGGCACCGGTCTGAACAGCCCGAAGGGGTATGCGCAGGCCGTGGCCGCAGAGATCGCCGAGTTCACCGGGCTCGAGTTCGTCACCGCTCCGAACAAGTTCGAGGCGCTCGCCTCGTGCGACGGACTCGTCCAGCTGCACGGTGCGTTACGCGGCCTGGCGGCCGCGCTGATGAAGATCGCCAACGACGTCCGGTGGATGGCCTCAGGTCCGCGCTCGGGCCTCGGCGAGATCACCATTCCCGCGAACGAGCCGGGGTCTTCGATCATGCCGGGCAAGGTCAACCCCACCCAGAGCGAGGCCCTGACGATGCTCGCGGCCCAGGTCATGGGCAATGACGTGGCTGTCGGCATCGGGGGCGCCTCGGGCAATTTCGAGCTCAACGTCTTCCGGCCGATGATCGCCTACAACGTCTGCCAGTCCATCCGGCTGCTCGCGGACGGTATGCGCAGCTTCGATGAGCACTGTGCGCAGGGCATCGAGCCCAACCGAGAGCGGATCACCGAATTGCTCGAGCAGTCGCTCATGCTCGTGACGGCACTCAACCCCCACATCGGCTACGACAAGGCGGCCGAGATCGCGAAGAAGGCGCATGCAGAGGGGTCGACCCTGCGTGAGGCGGCTGTCGCCTCCGGCCACCTGACCGGCGAGGACTTCGACGCCTGGGTCGTTCCGGGTGACATGACCGGCCGGAGCTGACCAGGGGCGTCGTGCTCAGTCGTTCCCGACGCGTCCGTCAGGCTGGTGCGTTGACCCGACCGGAGGGTCGGTGACAGTGTCGGGAGCGAGGAGGCCCTCCTCACCCGCGGTGACATCCTCGTCGGCCAGGTAGTACTTGCCGACGGCATTGAGCACGGCCACGGTCGGGATGGCGATCAGACCGCCGACGATCCCGCCCAGGACGATGCCGGCGGCGATGGCGAGAATGACCCCGAGCGGGTGGAGCTTCATCACCCGGCCAAGCAGAAGCGGCTGGAGCAGGTGGGACTCGATCTGCTGGACGGCGATCACGCCGAGGAGCATGAGCAGCGCTGAGATGGGACCGTGTGCGACGAGGGCCAGCAGGACCGCGATCGTGCCGGAGATGCCGGCGCCGACGATGGGGATGAAGGCGCCGAGAAAGACGATGAGGAAGATGATCGCCGGGAAGGGCACGTCGAGGATGATCGCGACGAGGGTGATCCCCACGGCGTCGGCGAAGGCGACGACGATTGTGGCCCTGGTGAAGGCGCTCAGCTGGGCCCAGGCGATGGCGCCGGCCTCGCGGATCCCACTCTGGGTCAGGTTCGGGAAGAAGCGGACGAGCCACGCCCAGATGCGGTGTCCGTCGTAGAGAAGGAAGAACAGCGTGAACAGGGCGATGAAGAATCCGGCGACGATGTGCCCGGCCGTGAAGCCGACCCTGGCGAGCATCGGTCCGATGTCATCCCCCGAGGCGCTGGTGACTGCGGCTCGGGCCTGGGCGATGTAGTCGTCGATCTGCACGTTGCTGATGCCGAAGGTGTCTCGGACCCAGGCCCTGATCTCCTCGATGCCTTGGAGGACCTGCACTGACATATCCCCGAGCCCGCCGGACAGCGTCCGCCCGACGACCATGAAGGCGCCGGTCAGGACGAGCACGAGGAGTAGCACGGTCAGGCCCGCGGCCAGCGTGCGGGTCACGCCGCGGGCCAGCAGGTTGAAGACCGGCTGAAGCAGCGCCGCGAGGAGGATCGCCACGAGGACAGGAATGACGACGGTCGAGATCATCGTCAGGCCTTTGAGAATGACGAGGAGAGCAGCGACGACGAGGAGGAAGCGCCAGGACCACTCGGCGGCGTCGCGGAAGGTCTTCGGAACCGGGTGGGGATCCGGTTCGGCGGGGGCGGGGCGGCGTTGCGGCAGCGGGAGGGGCTGTTCGGCCAGGGCGCGTGCCTGGCGGAGTCGCTCGGCCTGAACGCGTGCTTGGCGGAGCTGCTCGGCCGCCCGCCCCCGGAACGCGAATCGCTTCATACCCGCGAGCCTAAGCCGTCACGGGCCAGCGTCTCGCGAGGCGGAGTGCATGCGCGTTTCTCTCGTGCGGCCCCTCGGTGCTAACCTCTACGACGTCAGTTTGGGGCTGTGGCGCAGTTGGTAGCGCGTCTCGTTCGCAATGAGAAGGCCAGGGGTTCGAATCCCCTCAGCTCCACAAATGGAAACGGACCAGACACGCTTCCGTCTGGTCCGTTTCCCATTATTGAACAGGGCGATTCGAGGAGCCGCCGCAGCGGAGCGAGGACGGCGGAGTTCCCTCAGCTCCACCAACCGCAAGGACCCGGCTCGCTGGCGCGGCCGGGTCCTTCGCGCTTGGTTCCGAAGATCCGCACCCTCTGGGCCAGGGGCAGCCCCTCAGCCGGTCCGTTGCTCGGATCAGGAACGCGTGAGGGCGCGCAGGCCGTGCGAGAGCAGGAGATCGACGCCGGCACCGGCCGACTCGAAGCCCTTGCCGACGGTCTTGCCCTGGACGAACCGGTAGTGAATGCCCTCCATGACCCCGGCGAGCTTGTAGTTCGCGAGGGCGACGTACCAGCCGAGCTGGGTGAGGTCGCGATCGCTCGAGGCGGCGTAGCGGGCGATCAGATCTGCGTCGGAGGGGTAGCCCTCGGCCTGGGGCGCGGTCGTCACCGCCTTGCCGAACTCGGGGGAGCGGCCCAGGCCGGAATAGACGAGAAGCAGGGCGAGGTCGGTGAGTGGGTCGCCGATCGTCGACATCTCCCAGTCGAGGACCGCGGTGATGGGATCTCCGTCCTCGGCGGTATCGACGAGGAGGTTGTCGAGCCGGTAGTCGCCGTGGACGATGCCGGCGGCACCCTGCTCCGGCACGTTCTCGGAGAGCGCCTCGAACAGCTGGGTCTCCAGCGGCAGGTCGCGGCTGCGGGAGGCCTCGAACTGCTTGCGCCAGCGGGACACCTGTCGGGCGAGGAACCCGTCGGCACGGCCGAAGTCCGCGAGGCCGACCGAGTCCGGGTCGATGGAGTGGAGGTCGGCGAGCACGGTCATCATCGACTCGACGATGGCTGCGCTGCGCTGCGGTCCGAGCTCGGAGAGCTCTTCCTTGGTCCGCAGCGCGGTGCCCTCGGCCTTGGTCATCAGATAGAAGGGAGCGCCGATCACCTCGTCGGTGTCGTTCTCTGCGAGCACCTCCGGCACCGGGACTGCCGATCCGGCCAGGGCGCTCATGACCCGGGCCTCGCGGCTCATGTCGTGGGCGGTGGCCAGGACGTGCCCGAGCGGTGGCCGGCGCAGGACGACCTCGCGACCGTGGGTGTCGGTGAGGATGTAGGTGAGGTTCGACTTCCCGCCGGGGATGAGGAAGCCGCTCAGCTCACCCTCGAGCAGCCCGGGGTGGTGTTCGTCGAGCCATGCCTTCAGGGCCGGCAGGTCGGCGCCGGGGAGCTCGCTCACGTGTACCACACAGAGATCGTCTCGGCGTAGCAGGCGGGCTTGTCCGCGCCCTCGAGCTCGACGGTCACGTGCCACGTGACCTGGGCACCGTTGTCGGGGAGGCGCTTGACCTCGCCGACCTCGATCGAGGCTCGCAGGCGCGAGTCGACGGGGACAGGGTTGAGGAACCGAACCTTGTTGGCGCCGTAGTTGATTCCCATCTTGACGCCCTCGAGCGTGTAGGTCGTCGAGTAGAACAACGGCAGCAGGCTCAAGGTGAGGTAGCCGTGGGCGATTGTCGTGCCGAACGGGCCGTCCGCCGCCTTGTCGGGGTCGACGTGGATCCACTGGTGGTCGCCGGTCGCGTCGGCGAACTGGTCGATCCGCTCCTGGGTCACCGTGACCCAGTCGCTGGTGCCGAGATGCCGGCCGACGAGGCCCTCGAGTTCTTCGATTCCGGTGAGTGTGCGCATACCGCCAACTTAGCGGGACCGGAACGCCTCCCAGACCTCAGGGCGCAGGCGTCCACGCTCCGGAACGGGTATGCCGTGCTCCCGCGCCCACGCCCGCACCTGCGAGGTCGTCGGCTCGGCAGTCGGAACCGGTCCCGCCTCGACCAGATCGGCGAAGCGCCGTTCAGCGCCGCTCGCGTCATCGGCGGCGGCCAGGGCTGCGCCGAAGAACCGGAAGGTCCACTCCTGGGCGAGTGGCCGGCTCTCAGCGAAGATGATCGGCACGGACGGGAAGCGGGTCTGACACTCGCCGAGCCCGTCGAGCACGACCGCCGGACGGACATGCTCGAGCGTGAGGATGCGGGAGTAGCGGTCCTCGACAACGACGGCGGCGTGGTCGAGGGCAGCCAGGTCGGCGAGGAGATAGGTCAGCTTGCCGCTCGTCAGTGTCGAGACGAGGTCGGCGAGGGACTTCCGTTCCACGGCGGCGACGACGCGACCGTCCTGCTCGACCGCATAGTCCCCGGCGCTCAGTGCACGTCGGTCGGTGCGGGCCTGCTGACCCGAGAAGTTCCACGCATAGCGCTCGTGCGAGTCGACGAGGATGGTCATCTCGGTCTGGCCAGAGGCTCGTGCAGTCGGCAAGGACCCACGGGGTCTGGCCTGCTTGGCCGTCCGACCGGTCTGCCAGAAGATCGCCTCCCTGCCGCCGCGGACATGGGTGAGGACGAACTGCGAGCGGTTCTCCCTCCCACGGTCGAGGACGAGGTCGATCGCGGCGCCCCGCCTGGTGCAGGCCCGGGTCGGGACGCGCTCCACGATCTCGGCGTCCGCCGGCCACTCCACCGCGCGGTGGCAGTAGACCTTCGTGGTCCGCGGCCACATCTCCCGCGACTTCAGGACGATCCCGTCCCGCCCCAGGGGGATCCGGAGGAGATAGGGCAGCGTGCTTCCCTCCTCCGGGTTGCGGGCGATGAGGAAGTCCTCGGGCACGGAACCATCCTGCCACTGGGCCACCGCCGCTCACCTGGCTAGCTTGAGTCCAGGGCTCGGAGTCTCTCAGGCAGTTCGGACTCTCTGGGTAGCCCAGCGTCTGAAACCCTGGAGCGCTTCAGATCGGCCGGGCCGCTTCGGTGAGCGTCAGGAAGGACCCGAGAGCGACGAGCTCCTCGGTGCTCCTCGGCGCGAAGTCGGTCAGGACGGGGGAGTGGACGATGATCGCCGCCCACTGTCCGCGGGAGAGGGCGACGTTGAGCCGGTTGCGGTTGAGGAGGAAGCCCATACCCCGGCTCACGTCGGAGTGCGAGGACGCCGCCATGGTGAGGATGGCGACCGGGGCCTCCTGACCCTGGAACTTGTCGACCGTTCCGACCGGGACCTCATCGAGCCCGGCGCCGGCGAGGGCATCGGAGACCACGCGGAGCTGGTGGTTGTAGGGCGTGACGACGATGATGTCGCGCTGCTCGAGTGGTCGCGGACCGGCATCCCCGTCAGGGCCGGTCGGGTCGTGCCAGGGCGACCCGAGGAGGTCCTGCACGAGCCGGACGACTGCCTCGGCCTCCTCGACCGATGCCGTCGAGTTGTCGTGGTGGTCGACGAGGTGGAGGTGCAGCCCGGGCTCGATGCCCTCGAGCGACCGGGCGTCGCCGGCGCCCTCCTGCGCGAGGAGCTCCCCGTCGTAGGCGAGTGCAGACAGCGGACGCACCAGCTCGGGATGCAGCCGCCAGGTCCGCTCGAGAAAGTAGCCGTGGCTCGCCGGGAGGGTGCGTCCCTCTCGCGGGTCGTCCGGCAGCAGCCATCCGAGGGCCGAGGTGTCGACAGGGTCGGGGTGGGTGCCCTGGGAGACCTGCGGCAGCTGGGCCGGGTCCCCGAGGAGCAGCAGTCGGGCTCCGGCGATGGAAGCCGCAAGGGTATTCGCCAAGGAGTACTGGCCGGCCTCGTCGATGACGACGAGGTCGAGCTCACCTCGGCTGATGCGCTTCTCGTTCGTCAGGTCCCAGACCGTCCCGCCGATGACGAAGCCGGCCCCCGGGGAGGACTCAGCGAGGTCGTCGATGAACCGGCGCAGGTGATCGGCCTTCTCGAGGTCGGTCCACGGCGGGGACTCGGTCCCCTTGGTGTCCTTGGCGACCTGCTCGGCCGGTACTCCTGCCTTGATGACCGAGGACAGGATGTTCTCGATGGCTTTGTGGCTCTGGGAGGTGACGCCGACCTTCCAGCCGTGCTTGAGGACGAGGTCGGCGATGACCTTGCCGCCGACGTAAGTCTTGCCCGTCCCCGGCGGTCCCTGGACGGCGACATAGGAGTCGTTCATCCCGAGGAGCGCGTCGCGGATGGCGACGATGAACCGGTCGTCGCCGGAGCCGACCACGGGCAGGGGCGCACTCCCACGCAGTCGCGGCGGCGTGCGACGCAGGACGTCGACAGCGGCCCGGACGGGGAGGGCGGGGTAGTGGTCGCGCACCTCCTCGGCGATCTCGGCGAGGGCGGCCGTGATGGAGGCGTGCCGCATCTGCTCGGTGGCGACGAACGCGGCGGGAAGGGCATCATGGCCCTTCTCGCTGTGGCAGCACTCCTCGACGAGCAGGGTCTGCCGGACACGTCGGGCGCCGACGACGTGGTCCTCCGCTTCGAGCACCGTCACCGTGGCGCCCTTGCCGTAGCAGGCGTCGGGCGTCAGGCCGATCCCGTCCGGTCCGGGGACGGCATAGAAGGCCTGGAGGCCACGCGTCGCGGGGCTGAGGCCCTCGCTGCCCAGCGTCTCCCCGGTGAGCCTGAGGACACGGCGCGGTTTCTTCTGGCGGCCAGCGAGCTCCCAGTCGCTGACGACCTCCACCCCGCCGCGGGAGGGCTCGTCAACGACGAAGATCGCTTCCTCCCGGCTCCCGCGCCACTCCCTGGCGGGCCGGCGGAGCCGCTCGAAGTAGCGCTGCCAGAACGGCTTGGCCTCGCGGGCATGAAAGAGGATCGCGGCGGAGGACAGGCCGACGGCGCGATGGTCGGCTGTGCGGTCGGCGGGCTTGATCCCGTCGATGAGGCGCCGCAACGATCCCTCGAGGGCGATGAGTCGCATCCGCTCCTCGTTGGGAGTGAATGGCTCGGACCCGCCACCGTCAGCAGCGGGGACCGCGGACCCGTCGCTGAGTCCGCGGAGCCACTGGGTCAGGAGCATCGTCGAGACGCAGTCGTCGGTGTTGTACGCGGCGATGTCGTCGAGAAGTCGCTTGGCCTCCCCGGCCCGGCCGGCGTCCCGGGCCGCCATGAACTGGTGATAGACGACGATCGAGTCGGCGGCATTCTTCACCTCGGCGTCCCGCGCCGCCATATAGAGGGGCTCGAGCTTCTTCAGGGAGTAGGAGCGGTCCGAGACCCTCACCGCCCCGCGAACCACGGCATAGAGGTCGACGAAGAGCCCGTCACGGAGGAACTGATCGATCTCGTCCTCGCACACCCCGTGTCGGGCAGCGAGCCGGGTCAGAGCCGCTGTCTCATAGGCGGCATAGTGATAGATGTGCAGGTCCGGCCACTGGCGACGACGCTCTGTGACATAGGTGACGAAGTCGATGAGGGCCTGCTTCTCCTGGGCTCGGTCGTGCGCCCAGAACGCGACGAAGCGCGACCCGGCCGCAGGGTCGTCAGAGGTCGGGGCGAGATTGTCGACCTCGATGAGGCCGAAGAGGTACTCCAGCCCCCACGTCGTCTCACCGGGCTCGACCCAGATCGGGTCGCCCTCGAAGTCGAAGAAGATGTCGCCGGGGCTGGCCGCAGGCATGAGCGCGAGAACGGCCTGGTCGATGACCTCGTGGGTGAGCTCGCCGCCGGCAGTGCGGGCCGCGACTTGGAGCCGGGCCTGGGCGCGCAGCCGCTCCAGGCGAGCCTCGGACAGGTCGTCGATCTCGCCCTCGAACTCGGCGAGCTCGGTCATCGTCGACACGCCGGCCTCGAGGAGGTGACGCCGTGTCGGTCGGCGCATCCCGGCGACGAGGAGGAGGTCGTCGTGTGCCTCGACCTCGGCGTCACAGACGTCGCACCGCCCGCAGGCGACATAGCGGTCATCGCCCCACGCGACGACACCTGCCTCGTCGCGGTGCTCGCCGATGATGTGCTCGAGCCGGGCACGACGAGCGCGATAGACAGGGATGATCTCGTCGAGTCGGAAGTCCTCGCTGACCCCGCTTCCCAGCACCAGACGGGCGACCGGCGCGAGAGGTACGGCGACCGACCTCAGGATGTCGGCATAGGCGGCCACCTGCAGCAGCGCCGGGACCGAGGCAGAGCGGGCGAGTTTGGTGTCACTGACCAGCCACGTCCCGTCCGCGAGTCGCTCGAGGAAGTCGATATGCCCGACGAAGGAGCCGTCGAAGACGGTTGCCTGGGTGACGACCTCGACGGCCGGATCCGCCAGAGCCGCCAGCGTGCGTTCGTGCGCGGCCCGCAGACCCGGCGCCGAGTATTCCGGCCGACCGAAGGTCACCACGGCCCCCGGACCGGTGTGGGCTGCCACCAGCCGCCGGAGCTCGGCCTGCTCGTGCTCGTCCCCGAGCTGGGCCACCCGCTCGAGCATGGGGTCGTCCTCAACCTCGGGCGCAGCCAGTCGCCCGAGCCGCACGTCGAGCGACCGCAGCAGCGCCAGCTCACAGTCACCGGCGAGCCGCAGGTCGCTCGGGCTGAGGACGACGGTGGCGGCCGGGGAGTGGTCGGGCTGATCGAGGAGAAACACGCTGACGACTCTAGGGGAGCACTCCGACAGCGCCTCTGGTACCGAGTTGGGCATCAGTACTGATCACCGACACACCTCGGTCATCGTGGGGATCCTGCTTGAGGAGGCCGATGGCCGGACTGGGTGAGCACTTCCGTGCGGCCGGATCACGATCGATCTCCACCGCGACGTACCGAGATCGGCATCGTGCTCGACGCGAGAGACAATCCTTCGGTCTCCCGGCAGTTCGACCTGCTGCTCGAGCGGCTGAGGGTCACCGTCCGCGATCTGACGGCGCGTCAGGCTGCCATCGCCCGCGCCGCATACCGCGACTTCGGCAAGGGGAGCGGCCACCCGGCCCGCCTTGGTCTCGGCGACACCTTCAGTTATGCCCTCGCGATCGACCGCGACGAACCGTTGCTGTTCAAGGGTGACGACTTCACGCATACCGACGTGCGTCGCGCGCGCTAGCCAGAGCAGATCAGATCCAGCTCGGGAACCACATCCGCCAGCGCCACTCCGCATAGGGGATGACCTGGGCGGTCCACACCGGCCAGAAGAACGCGAAGAACAGCAGCACGACGATGCAGAACAGGCCGACAGCCAGCAGCCCGGTCTGGCGGCGCCAGAACGGGTCGCCGTCCCGGCCGAGGACCAGCCCGAGGAGGAACGTCGCTGCGAGCACGACGAACGGCACGAACGAGACCGCGTAGAACCCGTAGATCGTCCGCTCCTGGTAGAAGAACCAGGGCAGGTACATCGCGACGAAGCCGGACAGGATCGCCCCGGCCCGCCAGTCCCGACGCAGCGCCCAGTGGTATGCGAGGAACACCAGCGCGATCGTCGCCAGCCACCAGATCGGGACGGTGCCCAGCGACGTGATGGCCTGGCTGCACCGCTCCGCCCCGCAGACACCGCCCTCCGGTGACTCGTAGAAGAACGACGTCGGCCGCCCCTGGACCAGCCACGACCACGGGTTGGCCATGTACGGGTGCTCGCTGTCGAGCCCGACGTGGAAGGCGTAGGCCGCCCGGTGGTACTCCCACAACGAGCGCAGCGAGTCGGGAATCCAGCCGAAGCTCTCCGACGGGTTGTCCTGGGCCCAGTGCCGGTCGTAGCCGACGTCGGAGCGGAACCAGCCGGTCCACGAGACGAGGTAGGTGACCAGGGCCGTCCCGACCATCGCGAGGAAGGCGAACGGCCCGTCCTTGAACAGGCCCGAGACGAGCCACCGCTCCACCCCGGCGGCTCGGCGCGCCCCGACGTCCCAGAGGACCGTCATGAGCCCGAAGACGGCGAGGACATACAGACCGGACCACTTCGTGCCGACGCACAGCCCGAGCATGACTCCGGCGACCCAGCGCCACGGCCGCCAGCCGAGCCACGGCCCGTACCGCACACCCTCACCGGCCGGCAGCACCCCGACCTTTCGGGCGAGGATCCCCCGGCTGCGGTCGCGGTCGATGAGCAGCGCGCAGAAAGCAGCCAGCGCGAAGAACATCACGGTGAGGTCGAGCAGCCCGATCCGCGAGTGCGCGAAGTGATGACCCTCGAACGCGAGAAGGAACGCGGCGACGGTCGCGAGGAACGGGGAGTGGAACAGGCGAAGGGCGGCGCGGCCGACCATGAGAATCGAGAGCGTCCCGAGCAGGGCCATGGAGAACCGCCACCCGAACGGGTTGGTCGGGTCGAAGAGCGACTGCCCCAGCCCGATGACCCACTTGCCGACCGGTGGGTGGACGACAAAGTCGCCGGTGGTTCCCCAGACGTCCTGGTTGCCGGCGTTCCACAGCTCGTCGGGCTCCTCGAGCCCGTCACGGATGTTCATCTCGACGCCGAACCGGAGCATCGACATGCCCTGCTTGACGTAGTACGTCTCGTCGAACATCAGCCGCTCGGGCCGCCCCAGTGACCAGAACCGCAGGATCCCCCCGATGACGGCGAAGGTGAGCGGTCCGAGCCAGCCGACGAGGCGGTATGCGCGGGAGCGTTCCGTCGCCCCAGAACCGACAGCCCGGGGACCGAGCAGGCGCACGCGCAGCTCGTCGGTCCTGGTCACACGCGTCATCGTATGCGCGCGCCCAGACATCGTCCGCCCACCGATACCGAAGGATCGTGGGAGGATCCCTGACATGGCCGGCGCGAGCAGGGGGAGTGCGACAGGGACCGGTGTCGTCGTCCTCGCCGCGACGCCGATCGGCCAGGTCGGTGACGCGTCACCTCGGCTCGCGGCCGAGCTGGAGAGTGCTGACGTCGTCGCGGCCGAGGACACCAGGAGGCTGACCAGGCTGCTGCGTGAGCTCGGGATCCGGGCGGCGGGGGAGATCGTCAGCTATCACGAGCACAACGAGCACTCCCGGACCGCCGACCTCGTCGCCCGGCTCGATGCGGGGGCGCGGATCGTGCTCGTGACGGACGCGGGGATGCCGAGTGTCTCCGACCCCGGCTACCGCCTCGTCCGGGCCGCGGTCGATGCGGGCCATCACGTCACCGCCGTCCCCGGCCCGAGCGCCGTCCTCACCGCGCTCGCGGTATCAGCGCTCCCGGTCGACCGCTTCTGCTTCGAGGGGTTCCTCCCGCGTCGCTCCGCCGAGCGGCGCCGCGTCCTGACCGACCTTGCCGATGAGCGCCGCACGATGGTCTTCTTCGAGGCCCCGCACCGGCTGGCCGAGTCTCTGACCGATCTCGCAGCGGTTTTCGGTCCGGACCGACCGGCGGCGGTCTGCCGCGAGCTGACGAAGACCTACGAGGAGGTCGTCCGGGGCGGGCTCGCCGAGCTCGCCGAGTGGGCCGTGGAGGGGAGCCGGGGCGAGATCACGCTCGTCGTCCAGGGCGCGCAGCCACGGCATACCCAACCGGCAGACCATCTGCACGAGATCGGTGTGCGGGTCGCCGCCGGTGAGCGACTCAAGACCGTGTGCGCCGAGGTCGCGCAGGCGACCGGACTGTCGAAGAAGGCGCTGTACGACGCCTACCTCGCCCGGCCCCAGGGCTGACTCCTCCGTTATCTCGCAATCGCGAGATAACGGAGGGAGTGAGAGGCGGCCGGCAGGCGTTGGGAGGGGTGCGCGACGCATACCCAATCGGTAACCGGGCCAATCTCACAGCCGAGCGGCGAGCCCCGTCCCCACCCGTCCAGGCCCCAGGGGGTAGTTTGGTCCCCGTGGCAACGACGACAGCTCCTGTGAAGCGGGGGACGACTGCGCGCGGCACGACCGTCTTCCTGAAGTTCATCATGGCAACGACGGGTCTCGTGTTCATCGGATACCTGCTCCTGCACATGTACGGCAACCTCATGGTCTTCGGGGGGCAGGAGGCGTTCGACAACTACGCCCACCACCTGCGGACCTTCGGTGAGCCGATGCTTCCCTACGGTGGCCTGCTCTGGATCGTCCGGATCGTGCTGATCGCCTCGATCATCGGGCACCTGTATGCAGCGCTCACCCTGTGGAACCGCGCCAAGGGCGCCCGCACGACCAAGTACGCGGTGAAGAAGGCCGCGGCGGCGAGCCTGGGCAGCAAGACGATGCGGTGGGGCGGTGTCGCGATCCTTGCGTTCGTGATCTGGCACCTCATCCACTTCACCATCGTCAAGCCCGCCATCAACGCCGAGTTCGCCGCGAACGACATCGTCGCGAGCCCGTACACGATGGTCGTCGCGAGCTTCCAACTGTGGTGGATGGTCCTGCTCTATGTCATTGCGATGCTCGCGGTGGGTCTGCACCTCTCGCACGGCATCTTCAGCGCCCAGCAGACGCTCGGCTGGACCCAGAGCCGCGCCTCCTATGTGCGCGCCAAGGCCATCGGGCACGCGGTCGCGCTCCTCATCGTGGTCGGCTTCCTGCTGCCCCCGCTCGCGATCCTCTTCCGCATCATCGGCGACTGACCTAGGAGACGTACGAAGTCATGGCTCTGATCAACGGCCTGTACACCGAGGGCGAGAAGATCGCCGACACCAAGGCACCCAAGGTCCCCGTTCCGGAGATGTGGACCACCCGCAAGTTCGACGCCATGCTCGTCAACCCCGCCAACCGGCGCAAGCTGTCGGTCATCATCGTCGGCACCGGCCTGGCAGGTGCGGCTGCGGGGGCGACTCTGGGCGAGGCGGGCTACCGCGTGAAGTCCTTCTGCTTCCAGGACTCCCCGCGCCGGGCGCACTCGATCGCGGCCCAGGGTGGCATCAACGCGGCGAAGAACTACAAGGAGGACGGCGACTCGATCTACCGCCTCTTCTACGACACGGTCAAGGGCGGTGACTACCGCGCCCGCGAGAGCAACGTCTATCGCCTCGCCGAGGTGAGCGCGAACATCATCGACCAGTGCGTCGCCCAGGGTGTCCCGTTCGCCCGCGAGTACGGCGGCCTGCTCGACAACCGCTCCTTCGGTGGTGTCCAGGTCTCCCGGACCTTCTACGCCCGTGGCCAGACCGGCCAGCAGCTGCTCATCGGCGCCTACCAGGCTCTCGAGCGGCAGATCGCGGCCGGCACGGTCGAGATGTACACGCGGCACGAGATGCTCGAACTGATCGTCAAGGATGGCAAGGCCCGCGGGATCATCGCCCGCGACCTCGTCACCGGTGAGATCGAGACCCACGTCGCCGACGTCGTCGTCCTCGCCTCCGGCGGCTACGGCAACGTCTTCTTCCTCTCGACCAACGCGATGGGCTCCAACGTCACCGCGAACTGGCGCGCGCACCGCAAGGGTGCCTACTTCGGCAACCCCTGCTACACGCAGATCCACCCGACCTGCATCCCGGTCTCCGGCGACCACCAGTCCAAGCTGACCCTGATGTCCGAGTCGCTGCGCAACGACGGCCGCATCTGGGTGCCGAAGAACCGCGAGGACTGCGACAAGGACCCGCGCCAGATCCCGGAGGAGGACCGCGACTACTACCTGGAGCGGATCTATCCGTCCTTCGGCAACCTCGTGCCCCGTGACATCGCCTCGCGCCAGGCCAAGAACGTCTGCGACGAGGGCCGCGGTGTCGGCCCGATGGTCGGCGATTTCCGCCGCGGCGTCTACCTCGACTTCGCCGACGCCATCGCGCGTCTCGGTGAGGACGCGGTCCGGGCCAAGTACGGCAATCTCTTCGACATGTACGCGCGGATCACCGGCGAGAACCCGTACGAGGTGCCGATGCGCATCTACCCCGCTGTGCACTACACGATGGGTGGCCTCTGGGTCGACTACGACCTGCAGTCCTCGATCGAGGGACTGTATGTCACCGGTGAGGCGAACTTCTCCGACCACGGCGCCAACCGGCTCGGGGCCTCGGCCCTCATGCAGGGTCTGGCCGACGGCTACTTCGTGCTACCGAACACGATCCGCGACTACCTCGCCAAGGGCCCCTTCGAGGCCCTCGCCGACGACGACCCCGCTGTCGCTGAGGCCCGCGCGGCCGTCGAGGCCCGCACGGAGAAGCTCCTCTCCATCAACGGCGAGCGCACCGTCGATTCCTTCCACAAGGAGCTCGGCAACATCATGTGGGAGTACTGCGGCATGGAGCGGACCGAGGAGGGCCTGAACAAGGCCATCGGCCTCATCCGCGGCCTGCGCGAGGAGTTCTGGCGCAACGTCAAGGTGCTCGGCTCCGCCGACACCCTCAACCAGAGCCTCGAGAAGGCCGGCCGGGTGGCCGACTTCCTCGAGCTCGGTGAGCTCATGTGCATCGATGCCCTGCACCGCCGCGAGTCCTGCGGTGGACACTTCCGGGCCGAGTCCCAGACCGAGGACGGCGAGGCGCTGCGGCACGACGACGAGTTCCTCTATGTCGCTGCCTGGGAGTTCACCGGCGGGGATGGCACGAACGGCGAGTTCGGCAACATGGGTGCGCCCGTGCTCCACAAGGAGGACCTCGTCTACGACGCGATCGAGCTCAAGCAGAGGAGCTACAAGTGACCACCACGACCCACGAGGCTGAGGTCGCCGCTGCCCCGCGCGAAGAGGGCCTGATGAACCTCACCCTGAAGATCTGGCGCCAGAACGGCCCGCGCGACAACGGCCGCCTCGTCACCTTCAAGGTCAAGGACATCTCCCCGGACATGTCCTTCCTCGAGATGCTCGATGTCCTCAACGAGCAGCTCCAGGCCGAGGGCACCGAGCCGATCGCCTTCGACAGTGACTGCCGTGAGGGCATCTGCGGTATGTGCGGCCTGATGATCTCCGGTGAGGCGCACGGACCTGAGAAGACCACGACGTGCCAGCTGCACATGCGCTCGTTCAAAGACGGCGAGACGATCACGATCGAGCCGTGGAAGGCCGACCCCTTCCCGGTCATCAAGGACCTCGTCGTCGACCGCGGTTCGTTCGACCGGATCATCCAGGCAGGCGGCTTCATCTCCGCCAACACCGGTGCCGCCCCGAAGGCCGAGGCCATCCTCGTCCCCAAGGAGAACGCCGACCGTGCGTTCGTCGCCGCCGAGTGCATCGGCTGCGGCGCCTGCGTCGCGGCCTGCCCGAACGCCTCCGGCATGCTCTTCATGGGCGCCAAGATCACTCACCTCGGTGAGCTGCCCCAGGGCCAGCCGGAGCGCGACGCCCGCGTCGTCTCGATGGTCAACCAGCACGACGCCGAGGGCTTCGGCGGCTGCACAAACATCGGTGAGTGCTCCCACGCCTGCCCCAAGGGCATCCCGCAGGACGTCATCTCCACCCTCAACAAGGACCTGCGCACCGCCCTCAAGCGGGGCCGCTGACGTACGAGCGCCGAGAGCCGCGAGCACGTCATGTGCCCGCGGCTCTCGGCGTCTCGTGGGCAGGTCGGCGCGGGTGTTGGGCTCGCGCCGCTCTGTCGCCGGGTCCTGTCGCCTACTCCGCGCTGTGTCGCCTACTCCGCTGAATGTCGGCAATGGCCGACACCCGGCGAAGTAGCCGACCCGGGCTGGAGAAGGTGACATCCGGTGGAAGTGCTGTATGTCGCAGTCGGCTGGGTGTTCCCCGGTCGCCTGCGTGTCCGCCATGGCAGACACACAGCCGAGTAGGGGACATAGGCCAGAACAGGGACACAACATGCCGTGGAGCCTGAGGCCTGGTCCCGATGACGGCCTGGGCGTCACGACTCCGGTGGAGCCGACCGCCGCCGTCGCCCGGCCAGGAACCACTGGAGCACACCCCAGGCGATCCCGAACAGGACCGCGAACACTGCTGACTCGGTGAAGCTCTCCTGGGCGAAGAACGAGGTGAAGGTCGTGCCGAGGCGCCGGATGACGATCATGATGACCGCCATGAGCAGCCCCTGTCCCACCGCCTCGACAGTTCGGTTCCCCATGACCAGAGACTAGCGTTGCCGACGGCTTCGGACGGGACAACGATAGGTTCGCACTATGGCAGACATCGAGGTGAGCGAGAACGGTCCGTTCGGTGTGCACGGTCTGGAGCTGATGCGCGGATCAGCGGCGGAATCTCACCAATGCCCCCCATCCCCAGACAGCAAGGACGAGACCCGATGACCCACCCCTTCACCGTGTTCGGCATCGACGGCCTGATCGAGGATGACGAGCGGGACATGCAGCGTTCAGTACGGGCGGTTCTCGATGAGGCGGTCCGGCCGCACCTGGCCGACTGGTTCGAGGCGGGCTCGGTGCCGGTGCGGGAGCTGGCGCCGCGTTTCGGCGAGCTGGGTCTGCTGGGGATGCACCTGGAGGGCTACGGGTGCGCCGGGACTTCGGCGACGGCATACGGGTTGGCGTGCCTGGAGCTCGAGGCGGCCGACAGTGGGATCCGGTCGCTGGTCTCGGTGCAGGGGTCGTTGGCGATGTTCGCGATCCACCGGTGGGGCAGCGAGGAGCAGAAGGAGCAGTGGCTGCCGTCGATGGCGGCGGGGGAGGTGATCGGCTGCTTCGGGTTGACGGAACAGGACTTCGGGTCGAACCCGGCGGGTATGCGCACGCATGCTCGTCGGGACGGCGGCGACTGGGTCCTGAACGGCTCGAAGATGTGGATCACGAACGCCCCGGTCGCGGATGTGGCGGTCGTGTGGGCACAGACCGAGCGGGACGCCGGGCCCAAGGGCATCCGCGGGTTCGTCGTCCCGACCGACACCCCGGGTTTCTCGGCTCCGGAGATCACGAAGAAGCTCTCGCTTCGGGCGTCGGTGACCGGTGAGATCGTCCTGGAGGACGTGCGGCTGCCGGAGAGTGCGCTGCTGCCCCAGGCAGCCGGGCTATCGGGTCCGCTCTCGTGCCTGAACGAGGCCCGGTTCGGAATCATCTTCGGTGCGGTGGGCGCGGCCCGGGACTGCCTGGAGACGACGTTGTCGTATGTGCGGGACCGGGAGATCTTCGACAAGCCGCTGGCTGCATACCAGTTGACGCAGGCCAAGCTCGCGGACATGTCGCTGGAGCTGGGCAAGGCGATGCTGCTGGCCCTGCATCTGGGGCGGCTCAAGGACGCCGGCACGCTGCGTCCGGAGCAGGTGAGCCTGGGCAAGCTGAACAGCTGCCGCGAGTCGATCGCGATCGCGCGCGAGTGCCGGACGCTGTTGGGCGCGAACGGGATCACCCTGGAGTACCCGGTGCTCCGGCACGCGAACAACCTCGAATCCGTGCGCACCTATGAGGGCACCGACGAGATCCACCAGCTCACCATCGGCCGGGCACTGACGGGGGAGCAGGCCTTTCGCTGAGATGCAGCGCTGGGGGTGACTTCACCCCGCTGCCGCACCGTGGCGAAGTCACCCTTTCTCTCCGGGGGAGAGAAAGTTGGGGCGGGTGGGGTCAGAGCCAGGAGACGTGGTCGCGCAGGAGGGTGTAGCCGACGAAGGCGAACACGTCGAGGAGGGTATGCGCGATGACGAGAGGCATGACCCGGCGCGTGCGCGTGTAGAGCCACCCGAAGACGATGCCCATGACGATGTTGCCGACGAACCCGCCGAAGCCCTGATAGAGGTGGTAGCACCCCCGCAGGACCGCGCTGGCGAGGATCACGTGCCAGATCTGCAGGCCCGCCTGGGTCCACCGGGTGAAGAGGTAGCCGATCATGACGACCTCCTCGAGAATGCCGTTCATGAAAGCGCGCCCGACGAGGATCGGGACCGTCCACCACGCGGCGGTGAGGTTGGCCGGCGAGACGTTGGTGTTGATGCCGATGGCGACGGCGAACAGATAGAACGCGAGCCCCGCCACCCCG
>JAAYSB010000181.1 GCA_012518475.1 Intrasporangiaceae bacterium
AGTGAGCGGACCGAGGAGTCCGCGACGCATACCGATCGGTATGCGGTGCCTGAGTCGATCCCCGAGGTTCCGGAGGAGGAGATCGTCACCGCACGGGTGACCGTGCTCGGCGGCGACACCCGCCGGCAGGACACCCGCAGGGTCGCGACGCCCGATACCGGGACGCTCGTCCTCACTGGCACAGATGGGGAAGGCACCTTCCGCATCACCTCCCCCACCGCCCTCATCGGCCGCGACGAGCAGGCGGACGTGAGCATCGGCGCGGACACGGTCTCGCACCGGCACGCCGAGATCCGGCATGACGGGCAGGGCTGGGCGGTGCGGGATCTGGAGTCGACGAACGGGACCTTCGTCGACGGTCACCCGGCCCGCGGCTGGGTCCGGCTCGCGGCCGGGACGGTCATCGGCCTCGGGCGAAGCGGCGTCGAGCTCTCAGTCAGCCGTCCAGGTTGAGCCGCTTGTCGCTGTCCGAGTCCGGGGGGACGAGGAGGTCGGCGTCGGCGAGGTGCGCATACACGGTCTCGAAGCTGAGCAGGCCGTACTGGATGGCCTGGTCCAGGGTCGTCGCGTTCCACATGTTCGCCGTCGAGGCCTTCTCGCCGAGCTGGCGGATGGCGCGGATGATGAGCGAGTTCTTCTGCGCGGCGGAGCGGTGCACCTGGGTGCCTTTGACGACGTCGGGCGTGCGCCGCGGCGGCAGCGAGAGATAGTGCACGAAGCAGTGCGTCATGAAGCGCTGCTGCTCCACCGTCAGTGACTTCGGCGGCAGGAGCACCCCCGGGGTGTCCGTGTCGAGGTCCGCGCCGGAACGGATGCCCCTCGTGTCCGCGCTGACGGGGATCGGCCGGGTCCGGCGGGGCTCGTTGACGCGGATGAGGATCCAGCCGGCGTCGTCCCTGCCCAGGCTCTCCGTCGTGACCCAGAACCAGCCGGGCGAGAGATAGGTGTGCGGTGGCGTCTCCGCGCTCGGGGGCTTGCGCGGGATCCGCTTCGCGGGGGCGACCGGGTTGCCCCACGCGAGCACCTGGAGCTCATGGCTGGTCGAGGTGTTGAGGAGTGCCGGCAGGAGGGTCCCCGTCCCGCTGCGGGCGAAGCCGAGCAGCCCTGCCGACCGGGACACCGCCGTGGACTCCTCGCCGGTCGCGGTGAGCATGGCGACCCGGCCGGGCCCGTCGCTGCGACCGAGCTCGATCTGCCGGAGTGCGCCGCCGGGGGTGACCGTGTCACCGTGCTCCAGGCCGCGGCGCAGTGCGGTCAGGCTCCACACCGTGATCGAGCGGCTCATCGCGACGAGAATTCTCATTCCGAGTTCGACCCGGGCTGCCCCGGGGTGGTCCACTGTGGCAATGCCACCGTCGAATCATACTGACGCCGGACCCCACGGGACCGGCGTTGCCCTGGGCATCAGCTGGGCCACGGCGTCCCACCTGGGCCGCCGCTCGGAGAACCAGGACCGCGTCTTCGCCGACGGTCGGCTCGTCGTCGTCCTCGACGGTGTCGGCGGCGTGGAGTTCGGGGGTCAGGCTGCCTCCACAGCGCTGGCCGAGGCGATCCGGGTGACGGCTCTGCAGCAGGCGCAGGGCGCCTACGACCTCGATGTGATCCTGCGCTCGATGAACGACGCGGTCCTCGCACTGAGCCAGGCCACCGGCTGGCAGACCGCCACGACCGCGGTCCTCGCCATCCCCGAGTTCACCGACCAGGGGCCGCTCCTGCACGTCGGCTGGACCGGCGACTCCGGCGCGATCCTCGTGCGCGGGTCACAGCTGTCCGACATCACCGGACGCGGCTCCGGCGGCGGCCGCCGGCTCGAGGAGTGGCTCGGCAACCCCGACGGCTACGGCCGCAACCAGGTCACCCTCCCCCTCCAGCGAGGTGACCGCTTCCTCGCCTTCACCGACGGACTGACCAGCGCCTGCTCCCTCGACGAGATCGGCGCCCAGATCGCCTCTGCGGGCTCCGCCGATGCTGCCGTCCGCGCCGTGCTGGGCGCTGCCCACAAGCGCGGCATCTCGGACAACACCACCCTGGGCTGCGTGTTCTTCAGTGAGCAGCATTCCGCCGACGCCGAGATCCTCATGGCGCCCGAGGTCGACTCGGAGGGACTCGACGAGCACAACCAGATGGTCCTCCAGGAGCACCGATGAGCACCCCCACCACCCCGATCCGCGTCCGCCGCTCCCCCTATCCCGAGGAGTTCGGCCCACACAATCTCGCCTATGTCTCCGGCGTCCCCTCCCCCGACGACCGGTATGCCCGGTTCCGCCTCGTCCTCGACGACGACGGACATCCCGTCCAGATCTCCGCCGGCAAGTCCGGCCCGATCCGGCTCGTCGAGCTCGAGGACGGCACCCGCCTGGCCGCCAAGTTCTTCCAGTCCCGCGACCGGCACCCAGCCCGCGAGATGCTCCTCATGTCGAGCCACGAGATGCGACGCGGCGCCCAGAACCTCGGCCCGCACTTCGTCGAGGCTCTCGCCCTCTGGGAGTGGGTCGACGAGTACGGAGCCCCGAACTACATCCTGCTCATGACGTATGTGTCGGGCCGCCCCCTCGACGACCTCGCCGACGAGTCGCTCAGCCCGGAGAGCCAGCGTAACCTCACCGCGCAGATGCTCACCATCCTCGGGACGCTCCAGCAGTCCGGTGTCGGTGTCGTCCACCAGGACATCAAGCCCAAGAACCTCATCGTCGCCGACGACGGCACACTCGTGCTCATCGACTTCGGCTCCTCGCGGCGCCCGGACGACGCCACATATCTCACCTCCGAGCACACCCAGCAGTTCCTGGCCCCCGAGGTCTTCGAGTCGATGCAGGACCCTGACGGGGAGACCGCCTTCAGCTTCGCCAGTGACGAGTTCGCCGCCGGACTCACGCTGCTCGAGATCTTCACCGGTCGCGAGCCCTATGTCGGGCGCCCCGCCGACCTGTGGCGCACCCGCGTCGGTGTCCCGAACCTCGATGACCCCCGGCTCGACGACCGCGTGCGTCGCGTCATCACCGGGATGCTCGCCCAAGATCCGGAGAAGCGTTGGTCCATCGAGGATCTCGCCGCCATCCTCTCCGGCGACTCCGACGCCCACCCCTCCCGGCAGGCCACCATCCCGGCGCAGCCCGACTACGGGACCGGCAATGACGGGCAGACTGTAAAGATCCCGACGTTCCAGCCGATCCAGCCGATGTCGCAGCCTGCCGACCCGAACGGGGGCGCCGCAGGCGCCGGCGCCTCTGCCCCGTCCACCCCGCCCGAGGACACGGTGGCCGCGAAGGGATACGGGCGCGTCGCATACCCCCACCGCAGTGGCGAACCGGGGGCGTGGGTCCACGAACCGTTCGTCGAGCCGTCACTCGTGCCGCCGGTCTCCCTCGACCCATACCGTCGGCGGAAGCCTGCCCCGCGCAGCCGATGGATGGACTTCGCCGGCGTCGACTCGACGATCGTCTACGAGAAGCACGAGCGGATCCTGTTCCGGTTCGCCGCCACGGCGCTGATGATCTTCGTGCTGTACATCATCTTCGGGATGGGCGCCTACATCCTCCAGGCGACCGACAACCGGACCTATGCGCTCGTCGGGGCGCTCACCATCGGCGTCATCATCGCCATCGGTGTCGCCAACGTCGACCGCAGCCTCCTCGGCAGTGTCCGCACCGACGTGAGCGACATCCTCAAGCCGATCGACCCCAACGCCAAGCCGCCGAACCCGGTGAAGTTCGCCTCGGGAGTCCTGGTGCGCGTGATGATCGCGCTCGCGGCGTCATACCTGTTCGCCGACACCCTCGCCGTCGAGCTCAACCGCAAGAGTGTCGAACAGGCCATCATCAACGACCTCAGCACCGCAGGCGGGCCGCTCGAGACGCAGGCGCTCGCCATCACCGCGGAGGCCCAGCCCCAGCTCGACTCACTCCGCGAGCAGGCCAGCGCCGCTCAGGCCAAGCTCACCGACCTTCTCGAGGCCCCCGGACGCTACGAGGAGCTCGCCGCCGCTGAGACGCGTGGGGAGGGATCCACGGGCGTGCGCGGATGTGGACCGCAGTGTCAGCAGTGGCAGGCTCAGCGCGACCTGGCCCAGGAACGCCTCCTCGCCAACGAGGCCGACTTCCGCGCCGAGGCTCTCGCGGCAGAGCAGGCCGTTGAGACCAAGGAGGAGGAGATCGCACTGACCATCCTCGGCGCCAGGGACACCACCGTGCAGCGGGCCATCTCCCCCGACGCGATGTCCGACACCCTCCTCTCGAACGCCATGGAGAGCCCGCGCGGCTTCATGCGCTACTTCGGACTGATGATCCTCTTCCTCGGCATCGAGATGGCGGTGCTCCTCATCAAGCTCATCACCACCGGTGGAGCGTACGAGCAGGAGGTCAAGTCGAGGGTCCGGCTCTCGGCCAAGCGCTCGGTGAGCGAGTACCAGCTCGCGGCACAGGAGATCGACATCAAGGCTCGGACCAATCCTGGCCTCATGGAGCACATCGTCGACGCGGATACCGAGTATCGCCACGGCTATCTCGACGTGCCGCTCCGCCCGCGACCCAATAGACAGGTCTGATCAGCAACTGACTCGCCGGCTCAGATCCCCCGCCCGTTTGCACGGTGCAGGAAGGCCGACATGGCGCCGCGCGAGACGGCGAGGCGGGGACGGAAGGTGCCGTCCGCATACCCCGTTGTGATCTCCTGGCCGGCCAGCCAGGTGATCTCGCGATAGAACGGGCCGGTTGTCGCGACGTCCGTGAACGGCGAACGGCGAGGCGGGGAGAAGGCGGGTGAGCCGGCATACCGATACAGGAATGCCGCCATGGAGTCGCGGCTGACCGAGCCCTCGGGGCGATAGGTGCCGTCGGTATAGCCGGTCGTGATGCCCTGGGCGGCGAGCCAGGTGATCTCCCGATAGAACGGGTCCGTCGTCGCCAGGTCCGAGAACGGCGAACGCGTCGGCGGGACGAAAGTCGGCGTGGCACCGCCGCGGTGGGCGTAGCGATAGAGGAAGGCTGCCATCGCGTCGCGGCGGACGCTCAGGTCGGGCCGGAAGGTGCGGTCCGGGTAGCCCTTGGCGACACCGCTGTC
>JAAYSB010000182.1 GCA_012518475.1 Intrasporangiaceae bacterium
TCCGCTGTGGGAGGGGCCGCCGCAGCCAGGTCGGCAGACCTGTCGTTCTCGGGCACTGGGTCAGTGCGCTGCTGCGTAGGCCTCCTTGACCTTGGAGCTGATGCGGCCGCGGTCCGCGACCTGGAAGCCGTTGTCGCGGGCCCAGCTGCGGATCGCCTCGAGGTCCTCGCCGGCCGAGGTCCTGGCGGCGGTGCGCTTGCGGCCACCGACCCGGGTGGCGTGCGCGGTCCAGACCGCGAAGTCGTCGCGCAGCTTGGCGGCGTTCTCCTCGCTGACGTCGATCTCGTAGCTGACGCCGTCGACCGCGAAAGAGACCGTCTCGGCCGCCTTGGAACCGTCGAGGTCGTCAACAAGCATGGTGATGGTGCGCTTGGCCATGATGCATTCTCCGTGACTGTGAGAAAGGGTGTTGATCGCATTTCGGACAGTGAACCGGAACGCAGGTCGAATCGCCCCGTGACAGAACATGTCGCGGCAACTCTAGAGCCGCTGCCCCCACGAATTCAAGCCGAATGCCATCGCCAAGAAGAAAAGAGTTGCGGCGGCCGCCTCGGCGCAGCGCCATTCAGTGGGTGGTGGAGGAGGTTTCCTCGGCAGTCCCCTGTTCCTGTGAACGCTCCCATTCCTGCACGGCCTTGCGCTCATTCCGGTCCGCGTTGAAGATCGCGCGCATCACGACGAAGCACACGACGAGGAATCCGAGAAAGGGCAGGAGTCCGGCAAGGATGAGCCAAGCCATGTTCCAGAAATCATTCATGACATTCCACCTGTGATGACTGCACTTCAGGCCTCGGGCTTGAGGTGCGGGAACAACATCGTCTCACGCAGATTGGCACCGGTGAACAGGCCCAGGACCCGGTCGACGCCCAGACCGAGCCCGCCCATCGGGGGTGCGCCGTACTCGAGGGCACGCAGGAAGTCCTCGTCGAGCTGCATCGCGTCCGGGTCACCCCCGGCAGCGCGCAGCGACTGGTCGGTGAGGACCTCCCGCTGGATCACCGGGTCGATGAGCTCGGAGAAGCCGGTGCCGCGCTCGACACCGCCGATGATGAGGTCCCACGCCTCGATGAGCCCCGGTTCGCTACGGTGCGGACGGGCCAGCGGCTGAGCGATGGCGGGGTAGTCGCAGAGGAACGTCGGCTGGAGCAGCTTCGGCTCGACCAGCTCGCTGAGCAGCTCGAGGAAGATCTTGTCCTTCTCCAGGTTCGGTTCGACCTCGACGCCGAGCCGGTCCGCGTGCGCCCGGAGCACCTCTGCCGGGGTGTCGATGGTGACGGTCTCACCGACGGCCTCGCTCACCGCGTCATAGACCTTGATCCAGCGCCACTCGCCATCGAGGTCGATCGTGGCCGGCTGTCCCGTGTGGTCGGTGGTCTCGATCCGGTGCCTGCCGACGGCGCGTGCGACACCCATGATGCAGTCCTTGATGACCTGGGCGATGGTCTCCTGGTCGCCGTAGGCCTGATAGACCTCGAGCATCGTGAACTCGGGGCTGTGGGTCGCGTCGACGCCCTCGTTGCGGAAGATCCGGCCCATCTCATAGACCTTGTCGACACCTCCGACGACGGCCTTCTTGAGGTTGAGCTCGAGCGCGATCCGCAGCACCATCTCCTGATCGAAGGCGTTCATGTGCGTGGTGAACGGACGCGCGTTCGCACCCCCGTGGATGAGCTGGAGGATCGGGGTCTCGACCTCGACATAGCCCTGCTCCTCGAGCACGCTGCGGATGGCGCCGAGGGCGGTGGCCTTGAGCCGGACCATGTCGCGCGCCTCCTGGCGCACGATGAGGTCGGCGTAGCGCTGCCGGACCCTGGACTCCTCGGAGAGGTCCTTGTGGAGGACCGGCAGGGGGCGCAGGGCCTTGCTCGCCATCGACCAGGACGTCGCCATGACGGACAGCTCGCCGCGCTTGCTGCTGATGACCCGGCCGGTGACGAAGACGTGGTCGCCGAGGTCGACGAGCGACTTCCACTCGGCCAGCGCCTCCTCGCCCACCTCGGCGAGGCTCAGCATGACCTGGAGCCGGGTACCGATGCCCTCCTGGAGGGTCCCGAAAGCGAGCTTACCGGTGGTGCGGATGAAGACCAGACGACCGGCGACCGTGACGACCTCGTCGGTTTCCTCCCCCGCCTCGAGATGGCCCCACCGCTCACGGACCTCGGCCAGCGTGTGGTCGCGCGGGCTCTCGACCGGGTAGGCGTCCCGGCCGCCCGCGAGCAGGCGCTCACGCTTGTCCCGGCGCACCTTCATCTGCTCGGGGAGGTCGTCCTGAGCAGGCTGATCGGGCGCGTCGGGGGCGGTGGGGTCCTTTTCGGTCACCGCAGAATCCTAGCCGCCGCCGGCCGGACTCCCCGACCCCTCCGGCTCCGGGCCGTGACGTGGGCCGATCCGCGCGAGCCCGACCACGTCACCGCCCCTAGCCGCGAGTGCCGGCATGCGACGGGCTGAGGTCAGGACGCGACGATGTCGAGCGCGATGTCGAGGATCGGGGAGGAGTGGGTCAGTCCGCCGACGCTGAGGTAGTCGACACCGGTCATGGCGAACTCGCGGGCCACCTCGAGGGTGAGACCGCCGGTGGCTTCGAGCTCGACCCGCTCACTCATCCGGCGGATGGTGCGCACGACCCCGGCGAGCTCCTCGGGAGCGAAGTTGTCGAGGAGAAGGAACCGGGCGCCGGCCTCGACCGCCTCGACGGCCTCGGCCTCGGTCGTCACCTCGACCTCGACCGCCACGTCGGGGAACTCCGTACGCACGCGCTCGAGGGCGGCGGTGATCGAGCCTGCTGCGAGCTTGTGGTTGTCCTTGATCATCGCGACGTCGAACAGCCCCATCCGCTTATTGCGGCCGCCACCGGCGCGCACCGCGTACTTCTCGAGCGCGCGCAGGCCGGGTGTGGTCTTGCGGGTGTCGAGGACGATGCAGCCGGTGCCGCGCAGGGCCTCCATCCAGAGGCGAGTGTGGGTCGCGACGCCGCTGACCCGGCTGAGCAGGTTGAGCAGGGTGCGCTCAGCGATGAGGATCGTGCGGGTCGGGCCGGTCAGGGTCGCGATGACGTCGCCCCGGGTGACCACAGCACCGTCGTCGACGCCGATGGTGACGGTGACGGCATCGCCGCCGAGGCGGGCCGTGACCGCGTCGAGGACCATGCCGATCGCCGGCACCCCGGCGATGACGCCGGGAGCGCGGGCGACGACGTGAGCGGTCGTCACCTGGTCGGCCGGGATCGTCGCGAGGGTCGTCACGTCGAGCGCCCGGGCTGGGCCGAGGTCCTCGTCGAGGGCGATCTCGATGACGACCTGGGTCGTCGACTCGGGAAACTGCGCAGCGTGCGTGGTCATCAGTGCTCCTGGTGCTCGGCGGCCGCAGCCTGGGCGGCGGTGACAACGGCCTGCTCGGGGACCGGCGAGAACCGGACCGACAGCCGCCCGTCGGCCTCCCGTCGAGTATGGAAGTGACCGCGCAGGTCGTCGTCCGGCTCGGGTGCGTCACTGCGGACATGCCCACCGCGCGTCTCGCTGCGCAGGTGTGCGGCGAGTGTCAGTGCCTGGCCGAGGTGGAGCAGGTTCGTCGTCTCCCAGGTGAGCGTGCCCGGCTCGGCCTCCGTCATCGGCAGCTCGGCATGCGCAATGAGCTGAAGTGCCGTCTTCGTGAGGGACTCCGCCGAGCGGACCGCGCCGGCACCCTTGGTCATCGACTCCTGGATGTGCACGCGGTGCTGGGAGTCGCAGGCGTATCCGTGGCCGTCCGGCGCCGCCGGCTGACTCGGCAACAGCTCACCCGCTGCGAAGCGCTCGACGAGGTCGTCCGCCACGCGGTGGGCGAAGACCAGGCCCTCGAGCAGGCTGTTCGACGCGAGCCGGTTCGCACCGTGGACACCGGTGCAGGAGACCTCGCCGCAGGCATACAGGCCCTCGAGCGAGGTCCGTCCCCGCAGATCGGTGCGGACCCCGCCGGAGGCGTAGTGCTGGGCCGGAGCGACCGGCAGCAGCTGGGTCGCCGGGTCGAAGCCGAGCCGACGCAGGGTCGCGACGATGCCCGGGAAGCGCTCGAGGAGGAACGCCTCACCGAGGTGCCGGCAGTCGAGATAGACGTGGTCGGCCCGCGTCTGCCTCATCCGCGCGACGATCGCGCGGGACACGACGTCCCGGGGCGCCAGGTCGCCCTGAGGGTGGAGCGCCGGCATGAACCGCTCGCCGTCGACGTCGACGAGGAAGGCTCCCTCACCACGGACCGCCTCGGAGATGAGCGGCTGCTGCCCGCTGGCGCCGGGGCCGAGCCAGAGCACGGTCGGGTGGAACTGGACGAACTCGAGGTCGCCCATGACAGCGCCGGCGCGCAGGCACATCGCCATCCCGTCGCCGGTCGCGACGCTCGGGTTCGTCGTTGACGAGTAGATCTGTCCGAGGCCACCGCTCGCGAGAACGACCGCTCGGGCGTGCCCGGCCCCGATGCCGTTGATCTCACCCTCCCCGATGACGTGCAGGGTCACCCCACACACACGGCCGCTCTCGTCCTTGAGGAGATCGACGACCAGAGCGTGCTCGATGACCTCGATGCCGGGATCGTCCAGGACCGCGCGCAGCTGGGCGATCAGAGCCCGGGAGATCTCGGCCCCGGTCGCATCGCCCCGGGCGTGGGCGATGCGGTCCATACCGTGCCCGCCCTCGCGGGTCAGCTTGATCTCGCCCCCCTCGTCGAGGTCGAACTCGGTCCCGAGGGCGACGAGCTCGCGCACCCGCGCCGGTCCCTCCTCGACGAGAGCGCGAACGGCGTCCTCGTCACACAGCCCGACGCCGGCGACGAGGGTGTCGACGAGGTGCGCCTCAGGCGAGTCCTCAGGTGCGAGCGCCGCGGCGATCCCGCCCTGGGCCCATTCGGTAGAGCCCTCGGAGAGAACGGTCTTGGTCACGAGAAGCACGCGGTCGACGCGCTCGCGGAGCTTGAGCGCAGCAGTCAGGCCGGCGATCCCGGAGCCGACCACGATGACGTCGGCATGGGCGACCCAGCCCGGCGGTGGCGCAGCGAGCCGGCCGGGAAGGCTCGGGACGCTGACATCGGCGGGCACGGCATACGCCGTTCCCAGGTCGCCGAAGTCCCTCACGCTGTCCCCGGGCGCACCGCGGGGACGTCGGAGAACACCTCGAGCGCACCTCCTCCGGGGCCGACGAGGACGGGCAGGTTGTCGATGAGCCGGGTCGTTCCGACCCGCCCCGCGACGGCGAGCAGCGCCTCACCCCGGTACCACTCCGGGACGTCCTCGAGCGTGGTCGGGTGGACGAGGACGAGATAGTCGATGAGGGCGAGTGGTTCCTGGACGAGCACGGCCCGTGCGGCCCGACGGATCGCGGACGGCCCCTCCTCGGCAGCCTCGGCCCCGGCCGTCAGTGCCCGCGACAGGCAGAGCGCGGTCTCACGGTCGGACTCGGTGAGATACATGTTCCGCGAGCTCATCGCCAGACCGTCGTCCTCCCGCACGGTCGCGACGGAGATGATCTCGACGTCGAAGTCGAGGTCCTGGGCCATCCGGCGGATGAGGAGGAGCTGCTGGGCGTCCTTCTGCCCGAAGAAGGCCATGTCGGCCCGGGTGAGGTGGAGCAGCTTGCCGACGACGGTGAGCACGCCGTCGTAGTGCCCGGGGCGCGACTGGCCCTCGAGGACGTCCCCGAGGGGACCTGCCGAGATCTTCACGCCGGGGTCGCCGTCGGGATAGACCACATCGGGGGTCGGTGCGAAGACGAGATCGACCCCTTCACGGGTGCAGATCTCCATGTCCGCGTCGAAGGTGCGCGGATAGCGCGAGAGGTCCTCCTTCGGCCCGAACTGGAGCGGGTTGAGGAAGATCGTCACGATGACGTGGTCGGCCCGCTGCCGGGCCTCGTGGATGAGCGTGGCGTGACCCTCGTGCAGCGCCCCCATCGTCATGACGACCGCGACCGTGCCGTCGAGGATCTTGGCGCGGGCCTCGCGCAGCTCGGCCCGGGTGCGGGCGACGATCGGAGTCCTGCCCGCGGTCGGTCCGGTCGGTTCAGTCTGCACTGCCTGCTCCGTCTGGTCCGTCGTCATGGATCGTTCCTTCTCTTCTCCGACAGTAGGTCGAGCACGGGTCCGCCGAGGTCCGGCCGCAGCCGGCCCGACTCGACCGCGCGGGCGGCCGTGGCCGTGGCGAGGGCGCGGTAGGTGGCGAGCACGTCCGGCACCCGCTCGCTGAGAACGTCCAGGTGCGTGCTCACGGTACCGACGTCGCCGCGGGCGACGGGCCCGGTGAGGGCAGCATCACGGAGCCGGAGTGCGTTGTCGAGCGCCGCATACAGCAGCGGGCGGAGCACGTGGGCCGGCTCCTCGACGCCGGCGGCGTCGAGGATCTCCATGGCCTGGGAGGTCAGTGTGACGAGATAGTTGCTGCCGTGGGCGAGGGCGCAGTGGTATGCCACGCGGTCCTCCTCGGCGATCGTCACCGGCTCGGCGCCCATGTCGAGAACGAGGGCGCTGGCGATCGGCAGGATCTGCTCGTCCGCGGTCACCCCGAAGCAGCAGTCGTGGAGCCGGTCCAGATCCATCGTGGTGCCGGTGAAGGTCATCGCCGGGTGGATGGCGACCGGGAAGGAGTGGTGGCGGCGGACCGGCTCGAGGACTGCGGCCCCGTGCCGGCCGGAGGTGTGCGCGATGATCTGCCCCGCCTGCCAGGCGCCCGTCGTCGACAGTCCCCGAGCGAGATCGGCCAGCGCGTCATCGGGCACGGCGAGGATCACGAGCTCGGCGTCGCTCTCGGCCACCACTTCCGGGACGGTCCGGACGGGAACCCCGGGGAGCAGCTCGGCGGCGCGGTCGAGAGAGGCCTGGCTCACGGCACTGACGGCGACGACCTCGTGACCCGCGCGGTGGAGGGCGGCACCGAGGACGGCCCCGACCTTGCCTGCACCGACGACCCCGACGCGCAGGCGGGCCGGGTGCGGCGCTGTCGGGCTCACCGACGGTGGTTGGCTCACGCCGGACAACGCTACCGGTCCGTGAACACCTTTCTCTCCCCCACCGGGAAAGGGTGACTCCACCACAGTCCCGCAGCGTCCTGAAGTCACCCTTGGCGCTGCGCGGCTCCTGTCCGGAGGTCACGTCTACCCTGGCGGCATGGCGAGGCCGTGGATCGACGCGTGGCACGAGGCGCTGTACGGCCCCGACGGCCTCTACGTCCGGGACGAGCCGCACGCCCACTTCTCGACCGCCACCTCCCCCGGACTCGTCGAGGTCCTTGCCTCCGCAGTCGTGGAGCTGATGCGGCGCGATGGCCTGTCACGGTTCGTCGACATCGCCGGCGGGGGTGGTGAGCTTGCCGCCGCGGTATGCGATCTCGCACCAGATCTGCACGTCACCTGTGTCGAGGTCCGGTCCCGGCCCGCGGATCTGGATCCGTCGATCGAGTGGGTCCGCTCCCCCGGCGGCGCCGCGTTGCCCGATGCGCTCCGTTCGCTCACCGGTGCTCTCGTGCTGGCTCATGAGTGGCTGGACAACGTGCCCTGCACCATCGCCGAGCGCGTCGGCTCCGCGCTGCAGGAGGTATGTGTGGGCACCGACGGCACCGAGTCGCTCGCGGGCCCGGTGGACGAGGCCGAGGCCGAGTGGGCGCAGCGGTGGTGGCCGCAGGGTGGGCGCGTCGAGATAGGCACAGCGCGGGATGACGCGTGGGCCGACCTGGTCTCCCGTCTCGACGACGGCCTCGCGGTGGCGGTCGACTACGGACACCTCCGTCAGGCGCGCCCGCAGACCGGCTCGCTCACCGCATACCGTCTCGGGGAGGTGGTCGTGCCGGTGCCCGACGGCTCGTGCGACCTGACGGCCCACGTCGCCGTCGACAGCCTCGTGCACGACCGGCTCCTCACCCAGCGTGAGCTCATCCGCGAACTCGGCCTGGTCCCAGCCTCACCGGACCGGGCGATGGCGCGCACCGACCCGGCCGGCTACCTACGGGCCCTCGCCCACCGGTCCGCGGTCGCCGCGATGTCCGACCCGGACGGCCTGGGTGGGTTCCGGTGGGTCCTCGTACGGCGACCGTGAAGGGTCCGCGACGGTGAGGACGACTCAGCCGGCGCCTTCACCGGCGGCACACGGCATGGCGATGAGGGTGCGCGGCTCGGGCACCTCGGGTCCGTCGAGGTAGCTCTCCCAGGGCGCGTCCGTCGAGGTGTAGCCGTGGTCGGCCATCCAGGCCTCCGCCCGCTGCCACGTGGCCCCCACGGAGTCATAGGAGCCGCGGTGCATCACCTGGACGGCCGGACCGCCCGGCAGTCGGCCGGACGTCACCCCGGCACCCTCGACCGGCCCGTCGACGGGGAAGCCGGCCTCGATGTCCCACCCGGAATCGTCCATGGCCGTGTAGCGCGCGAAGGGGGGCCGACAATCGTGCGCCCACCGCCCGTGACGGCGCCCATGACCGTCCCGAACGCTCTGCCGAGGAACTCGGCGATCCCGTCGTGCGGCACCCTGTCCCGCAGCACCGCCGTCTGTTGCTCGGTGAGCTCCACCAGTGCGATCTCGTCGGTCATACCCCCACTCTGCTCCTCACCTCCCGCCGCGTCGAGAGCAGGTGGGGCAGACTGGCACTGTGACATCCGACACCCGCCACCGCGCCCTCGACGTCGGCGTGGGGGCCGGCGGTCTCGCGACCGCTGACATGGTCCTCAACATCGGCCCTCAGCATCCGGCGACCCACGGCGTTCTGCGGCTGCGGATCGTCCTCGACGGCGAGCGGATCGTCTCTGCTGACCCGGTCATCGGCTACATGCACCGGGGGGCGGAGAAGCTCTTCGAGGTGCGCGACTACCGGCAGATCATCGTCCTGGCCAACCGGCACGACTGGCTGTCGGCGTTCAGCAACGAGCTCGGGGTCGTCCTGGCGGTCGAGCACATGCTCGGCATGGAGATCCCCGAGCGGGCGACGTGGACCCGCACCCTGCTCGCCGAGCTGAACCGGGTCCTGTCGCACCTGATGTTCCTCGGCTCCTACCCGCTCGAGCTCGGGGCGATCACACCGATGTTCTATGCGTTCCGCGAGCGCGAGGACATCCAGGCAGTTCTCGAGGAGGCGTCCGGCGGGCGACTGCACTACATGTTCAACCGCGTCGGCGGGCTCAAGGAGGACCTCCCCGCCGGCTGGCTAGGGCGGGTCCGTGCGGCGGTGGCCCAGGTGCGCACGAAGATGACCGATATCGAGTCGATGCTCGTCGGCAACCCCATCCTTCAGGCCCGCACCATCGGCGTCGGTGTCCTCTCCCCCGAGCTCGTCCACGCCTACGGCGTCTCCGGACCGATCGCCCGGGCCAGCGGAGTCGACGTCGACCTGCGGCGCGACGCGCCCTACCTCGCCTATGAGGAGCTCTTCGCGCCAGGGGGTCCGGGCCGCGTCGTGACTCGCACGGCCGGCGACTCCCTCGCGCGGCTGGAGGTGCTCCTCGAGCAGGTGCACGTCTCGCTCGACCTCGCCGACGCCTGCCTCGATCGGCTCGCCTCGCTCCCTCCGGGCCCGGTCAACCAGAGGCTGCCCAAGGTGCTCAAGGTTCCCGAGGGCGAGCACTACGTCGCGACAGAGAACCCGCTGGGCTTCAACGGCTACTTCCTCGTCTCGCGCGGTGAGAAGACCCCGTGGCGGCTCAAGCTGCGCTCGGCGTCCTTCTCCAACGTCCAGGTGCTCCGCGAGATGCTCCCCGGGTGCCTCGTCGCGGACATGGTCTCTGTCCTGGGCTCGATGTTCTTCGTCGTCGGGGATGTCGACAAGTAGCGCCTTCGCGCCTCGTGGTCGTCACCGACGGCGCAGGACACTGACGGCGAAGTCGGCGTCCTCGTGCCAGGGCCGCAGGTCCCAGGTCGCGAAACGGTGCTCCAGGAACAGCTCCGCCGCCGGACACAGAGCATCGAGATCAGCCGGGGTGAACCCCTCAGACACGCGGCAACCGATCACGACGAAGCCCCCCTCGCGCACATGCGCAGCGACGCGCTCGACGGCTCGCGCACGGTGCTCCTCAGTGATGAAGTCCATGACGTTGCCTGCGATGTATGCGCCGTCGAAGGGCTCGGGTTCGCCGAGCTTCACCAGGTCCAGGTGGACGAGGTCGCTGACGAGCCACGTGGCGTCCGGGTAGTCCTCGGCAGCGGCTTGGACGAGTGCCGGATCGATGTCGACGCCGACGACCCGATGGCCGAGAGAGGCGAGATAGCCGCCGTGACGGCCGGGGCCACAGCCGGCGTCGAGCAGTCGTGCCGAGCGGGGCGCCAGGACATCGACCAGCCGCGCCTCACCCTGGAGGTCAACCCCCTCCTGCGCCATGGTGCGGAAGCGCTCGATGTACCACCGGGAGTGGTCGGGGTCCTCGACTCCTGGCCAGCGGGTCGTCCCAGTCACGTCGCCGCACCGTCCCGAGGATCCTTCGGCAGGCGGCACCAGTGCTGGGCGAGAAGCCCAGCGACGCTCAGGACCACCCCGGCCGCGATGAGGACTCCGAGCGGCACGAGCTGGCGGGCATAGGGGGTGAGGTCCCGGTCCGGCAGAAGGATCGCAAGGTGGCCGAGGAACCAGCCGACGACCACGGCCCCCGTGATCGCGCCCGCTTGGGCGAGCCGCAGTGCCCGCGCGGCCCGCAGGACGGTGAAGTCCTTGTCGTGCCGGCCGTGTTGGTAACGCCGGACCTGCCAACCTCCCCAGAGGACGAGCACCGCGAGCACGAGGAGCACGACGACGGTGAGCCAGGCAGGACCGGGCAGGAGGCTCCCGCTGCGGGCGTAGAAGTGCCACAGGACGGCAGAGAACAGGGTGGTCGCTGCCGCGACAGTGACGAGGTGGACCGGACGCAGTCCGTCGAGAAGCATCAGGACTCGTCCCCGCAGGTGGGTGCGGGCCGGACGCCGGCGGTGTCGACGTCCTCGACGAGCTCACGTACCTCTCGAACGCTCTCTCCGACCCGCAGCGCGGCCTCGGGGTCGGCATCGAGCCACGGCACGAGGACGAACCCGCGCTCGTGCGTGCGCGGGTGCGGCAGCGTGAGCCACTCCCTGTCGCTGCGGATGTCCGTATCCCGTCGCGGGTCGCCGTACTGGATCAGGTCGAGATCGAGGGTTCTTGCGCCCCAACGGATCTCACGGACACGTCCGGCGGCCGCCTCGATGGCGTGCAGCTCCCGCAGAACCCGCGCCGGGGAGAGCCTGGTCCGGCCGGTGACGACCGCGTTGAGATAGTCGGGCTGGACCGGTCCGCCGACCGGGTCGGTCTCGACGTAGTCGGAGACGACCAGCGGCCCGGTCACCACACGATCGAGCAGAGCGTCCTCGGCATCGGCGAGCCTCGCATACCGGTCCCCGAGATTGGTTCCGAGGGCGATGACGACGGGCACGAGCGGACGCTCCCGGCGGACTGTCACGGTGACGTCGCCGAAGGGGACACCGACCGGCGCCTGTGGCTTGTGCACGGTGACGACGACGGCATCGACGAGCAGCGCGCTGAGGTCGGACGTGAGGACGTCATCGGCGATGACACCTGCAAGCCGTTCGATGAGGTCGAAGGACGGCCCCTCGATCCGGGCGACGACCATCGCGGCCACCTCGGCGTAGTTGACCGTGTCGGCGAGGTCGTCACTCTCCCCCGCCGCTGTCAGATCGGCCTCGAGGGTCACGTCGACGACGAAGGTCTGCCCGTCGCGCTTCTCCTCCGGAAAGACGCCGTGGAAGCCGGTCGCGCTGATGCCCGACACCTGGATCCGGTCGGTCACTGCGCCACCCGCTCCCATGTCTGCGGACCCCCGCCGCGGTCCGGCGGGTCTTGCGGGCCTAGGAGCGCGACTGCGACGTCGACAGCGTCGACGGTGGAGCGGACGTCGTGCACACGCACTCCCCAGACGCCGGTTCCCGTGAGGTATGCGCTGGTCACCGCTGTCGCCACGTCCCGCTCGAGGGGTGGGCGAGAGTGACCCTCGGCGCGGCCCACCGACCCCAGGAACCCCTTGCGACTCGAACCGACAAGAACGCGGTGGTCGAGCGCGACGAGCGCGCCGATCCCGCGCAGCAGCTGCCAGTTGTGCTCGAAGCTCTTGGCGAACCCGAGACCCGGATCGAGGATGATCCGCTCGGGCGGGACCCCGGCCGAGGTGAACTCCTCGACACGTCCGGTCAGCTCCGCGACCACCTCGCCGACGACGTCGTCATAGTGGGCCCGGGCATACATGTCACTGCTGTGACCCCGCCAGTGCATGAGGATGACGTCGCACCCGGAATCCGCTGCGGCAGAAGCCATCTCAGGATCGGCCAGGCCCCCGCTGACGTCGTTGATGTATGCGGCCCCCGCCTCAGTGGCCCTGCGCGCCACCTCGGCACGCATCGTGTCGATCGAGACGGTGATGCCGGCACCGACGAGCGCAGAGACGACCGGCAGGGTCCGGTCGAGCTCGTCGGTGAGCTCGACACGGCCGGAGCCGGGTCGGGTCGACTCGCCGCCGACGTCGATGATGTCGGCACCCGCTGCGACGAGCTCACCTGCGTGCGTGACTGCATCGTCGGGGTCGAGCCAGAAGCCGCCGTCGCTGAAGGAGTCGGGTGTCACGTTGAGGACGCCCATGATGACGGGCCTGGTCATCGTCGCGGCCTCAACCGTGCTTGCCACCGAGCAGCAGCGACATCGCCTCGGACCGCGTGGCCGGGTTGCGCAGCTGGCCGCGGACGGCGGAGGTGATGGTGCGCGATCCCGGCTTGCGCACGCCGCGCATTGACATGCAGAGGTGCTCGGCCTCGATGACGACGATGACCCCCTGGGCGTTGAGGTACTCGACGAGGGAGTCGGCGATCTGGGTCGTGATCCGCTCCTGCACCTGCGGCCTGCGGGAGAACACGTCGACGAGGCGGGCCAGCTTGGACAGGCCCGTCACGCGGCCGTTCGCTGCCGGGATGTAGCCGATGTGCGCCTCGCCGTGGAAGGGCAGGAGGTGGTGCTCGCAGGTGGAGTACAACGGGATGTCCCGGACGATGACGAGCTCGTCATGGTCGATCTCGAAGCTGCGCGAGAGGACGTCGGACGGGGACTGCTGGAGCCCCGCATAGAGCTCGACAGCGGCGCGCGCGACGCGGCCGGGGGTGTCGACCAGGCCCTCACGGTCCGGGTCCTCCCCGATCGCGAAGAGGAACTCGCGCACCGCGGCCTCGGCGCGGGCGACGTCGACCTGCGACTCTGCCGGGTCAGCGGCGTCAGTGGTCACTCGTGTCCACCCGCCCGCCGTCGGGCACCTCGATGATCTCGGTGACGGGCTGCTCGGGGTCCGGGCCGGAGCCGGCACGGGCGGCCTGATCGATCTTCGCCCCGACCGACGGATCGCCGGGGTTGACGGTCGCACCCGCCGGGGCACCCGAGCCCTCGCCGTTGCGGCCGTTGATCGCGGCCTGCTCGGCAGGGGTGAGGACCGGAGGCTGGTCCGAGTGGACGCGCAGGTCGCTCGAGAGCCAGGTCGGGCGGAGCGGACGCTTGCGGATGTCCTTGAAGATCTCGGCGAGCTCCTTGGCGTTGAGCGTCTCGTGCTCGAGGAGGTCGAGGACGAGCCGGTCGAGGATGTCGCGGTTGTCGTTGATGACGTGCCAGGCCTCGTCGTGGGCGGACTCGATGAGCCGGCGCACCTCGTCGTCGACGACGGCGGCGCTCTCCTCCGAGTAGTCGCGCTGGTGGCCCATGTCGCGGCCGAGGAACGGCTCCCCGGAGGACTGGCCGAGCTTGATGGCGCCGACGCGCTCGCTCATGCCGTACTCGGTGACCATCTTGCGGGCCATGCTCGTGGCCTTCTCGATGTCGTTCGCGGCACCGGTGGTCGGGTCGTGGAAGATGATCTCCTCCGCGACGCGGCCGCCGAGGGCATAGGCGAGCTGGTCGAGGATCTCGTTGCGGGTCGTCGAGTACTTGTCGTCGACCGGCATGACCATCGTGTACCCGAGGGCCCGGCCGCGGGGCAGGATCGTCACCTTGGTCACCGGGTCGGTGTGGTTCATCGCTGCAGCGACGAGGGCGTGGCCACCCTCGTGGTAGGCGGTGATCTTGCGCTCCTTGGCGGACATGATCCGGGTGCGCTTCTGCGGGCCGGCGATGACCCGGTCGATGGCCTCATCGAGCACGGGGTCGTCGATGAGCTGCTTGTCCGACCGGGCCGTGAGCAGGGCCGCCTCGTTGAGGACGTTGGCCAGGTCCGCGCCGGTGAAGCCGGGGGTGCGCCGCGCCACGGCGAGCAGGTCGACGCCGGGCGCCATCGGTTTGCCCTGGGCGTGCACCTCGAGGATCCGGTGGCGGCCGATCATGTCCGGGTTCTCGACCGAGATCTGGCGGTCGAAGCGGCCCGGGCGGAGCAGGGCGGGGTCGAGGATGTCGGGGCGGTTGGTCGCGGCGATGAGGATGACGTTGGTCTTGACGTCGAAGCCGTCCATCTCGACGAGCAGCTGGTTGAGGGTCTGCTCGCGCTCGTCGTGCCCGCCACCCAGGCCGGCGCCACGGTGTCGGCCGACGGCGTCGATCTCGTCGACGAAGACGATGGCCGGTGCATTGGTCTTGGCCTGCTCGAACAGGTCGCGGACCCGGGAGGCACCGACACCGACGAACATCTCGACGAAGTCCGAGCCGGAGATCGAGTAGAACGGCACCCCGGCCTCACCTGCGACAGCGCGGGCGAGCAGGGTCTTGCCCGTACCGGGCTGGCCGTACAGAAGGACGCCCTTGGGGATCTTGGCGCCCACCGCGAGGAACTTCGCCGGCTCACGGAGGAACTCGACGATCTCCTGGAGCTCCTCGACCGCCTCGTCGGCGCCGGCGACGTCCTCGAAGGTGACCTTGGGGGTGTCCTTGGTCGCGAGCTTGGCACGGGACTTGCCGAACTGCATGACCCGGCCACCGCCACCCTGCGACTGGCTGATGAAGAACCAGAACAGCAGGACGAGCAGGATGATCGGGGCGAACGTCAGGAAGAAAGTCCAGAACGCCGACGACCGCTCGATCTCGTCGTTGTAGCCGCCATCGCCGACGTGCTCCTTGACGAGCGCGACGATGTCCTCGGCGCGGGCGTCGACGAACTCGGTCCGGACCTGGGTCGCGTCGCGGACCGACTCGTCGGCCGAGGTGTAGGTCTGCCCCTCCTTGAGGTCCAGGTCGAGGACGTTGTCGGAGGTGAGCACGGCCTTCTCGACGTGGCCGGCCGTGATGAGCTCTTCGGCCTGGTTCGTGTCGATCCGGGCATAGCCGCCGGAGCTGTCCATGTTGAACATGGCGATCGCGATCGCGATGGCGATGAAGAGCCAGAAGATCGGCGTACGGAAGATGCGCTTGGCGTTCATATATGTGTGCGGGCTGGGGTGCGGCCCGCCCTTTCCTCACAGCGGTCGGGCGAGTGGGTGCTTCTCGCGTGGATAACGCTACCTGGGCGCGGCGTGTTCCATCGATTTGCGCCGGGCAGCGATCAGAGCCACGTCCTCACCACCGGCGGTCTCCACTGTGGGGTCAGCTGTAGACGTGCCGAGCGAGCGTGCCGATGTCCTTGAGCCCGCGATATGCCTCGGCATAGTCCAGGCCGTAGCCCACGACGAACTCGTTGGGGATGTCGAAGCCCACCCAGGTGCAGTCGA
>JAAYSB010000183.1 GCA_012518475.1 Intrasporangiaceae bacterium
AGACCTCGTCGATCGGGTTGGTCAGCGGCGTGCGGGCGACGCCGTCCCGCTCGGCCTGGGCGGCGACAGCGAGCGCGACCGTCGCCGAGACGCGGCGCAGGTCGTCCATGCCGGGCAGGAGCGAGGCGCCCGGGCGCCAGGCGTTGACGAGTCCGGCGAGCGCGGAGGCGGCCGCGGCGATCATCGACTCGGTGACCCGGGAGGCCCGGCACGCGGCGACGCCGAGTCCGAGGCCGGGGAAGATGAGCGCGTTGTTCGACTGGGCGATCCGATATCGCACGCCTGCGTGGTCGACGTGGTCGAACGGGCTGCCCGTCGCGATGAGGGCCTTGCCGTCGGTCCAGCGGATGAGGTTGGTCGGGGTGGCCTCGGCGCGGTTCGTCGGGTTCGACAGGGGGAAGATGATCGGCCGCTCGGTGTGCTCGGCCATCTCGCGCACGAGCTCCTCGGTGAACGCGCCGCCCTTGGTCGAGGTGCCGAGGAGGATCGTCGGCCGGACGTTGCGGATGACGTCGGCGAGGGTGATGTGGTCGCAGTCCGCGACGTCCCAGTCGGCGATGTCGTCGCGGGAGCGGGCCCACGGGCGCTGGAACTCGAGCAGCTCGGGCTGGTCGTCGAGATAGAGGCCGTTGATGCCGATCGACCAGAAGCGGCTGTGGACGTCCTGGAGATCCGCGACCCGGCCGGAACGGAGCATCGTGTCGCGGACGAGGGTGGCGATGCCGAGCCCTGCGGTGCCCGCGCCGAAGACGACGATCCGGTGCTCGTCGAGGTCCTGGCCGGTGATGTCGACGGCGGCGAGCAGGGCCGCGAGGACGACGGCGGCGGTGCCCTGGATGTCGTCGTTGAAGGTGCAGTAGTCGTCGCGGTACCGGGCGAGCAGCCGGTGGGCGTTGGCGGCCCCGAAGTCCTCCCAGTGCAGCATCGCGTTGGGGAAGAGCCGGTCGACGGTCCTGACGAAGTGCTCGAGGAACTCGTCGTAGCGCTCGCCGCGGACGCGGGCGTGCCGCTCGCCGAGATACATGTCCGAGCTGAGCAGGCCGAGGTTGTCGGTGCCGACGTCGAGGACGACCGGGATGACCCGGCGCGGGTGGATCCCGGCGGCGGCGGTATAGACGCTGAGCTTGCCGATGGCGATCTGGATGCCGCCGATGCCCTGGTCGCCGATGCCGAGGATGCCCTCGGAGTCGGTGACGACGACGAGGTCGACCTCGTCCGCCGTGAGTCCGTAGTTGAGGAGTGACTTCTCGACCATCTCGGGGTGGTCGATGGAGAGGAACACCCCACGCGGACGGTTGTACTCGTGGCTGAACCGCTCGATCGCCTCCCCGATGGTCGGGGTGTAGATGATCGGCAGCATCTCCTCGAGGTGGTCGGTGAGCACCCGATAGAAGAGGGTCTCGTTGCGGTCGCGCAGCTGGGCGAGGTGGAGATACTTCGCCAGCGGCGTGTTCGCGCGGCGGAACTGCTCATAGGTGCGCTTGGTCTGGTTCTCCAGGGTCGTCACCCCGGTGGGGGTGAGCCCGACGAGACCGAGGGCCTCACGCTGCTCGAGCGTGAACGCCGTGCCCCGGTTGGTCATCGGGTTCGAGAGCACCGCCCGGCCGCGGGCGCGGATCCGCAGGGGTGCCATGGCACGGGTGCTGTCCTGGTCGAAGTCGCGCTTGCTCGGCTCGCCGGCGACGTGCTTGTGCATTGCCTCAGTCTTGCACCTGTCGCGGGTGGAGGTGCGAGGCGACGCAGTTGTGTCGTCGGTGACCTCCACCCGTGGGGCGGGTCGCGACCTCTGCCGCCGGTGGAGGTGCGAGGCGTCGCAGTTGTGTCGTCGGTGACCTCCACCCGTGGGACGGGTCGGGGGCTGTTGTCCACAATCACCCCCGCAGTCGGGGGTGTCGTCCCCAGCGGCGAATCGGTGCTCGTCATGTCCGGGGTCTCCTCGTCAGGCTCGAGGCATGACCGATCGACTCTCCGCAGCCCGAGCCACCCGACGATGGCGGAAGACCGCCCGACAGGGCCTCCTCGAGAAGTCCCACGACGGAGTCCTCAGCCGACGGGAGCTCGCGCACCTCGGCTGGGACTCCCACGCCATCGATCGGGAGGTGGAGGCGGGGCGCTGGAGGTGCCCTGGGCGACTGACGGTGGCACTGCATACCGCTCCACTGAGCTTTGAGGCGGAGTGTTGGCGGGCGGTGTTCGAGGTGGGCGAGGGAATCGCCCTCGTCGACGGGGTCACCTCGCTCCAGGTGGCGGGGCTCAAGCACTTCGAGGAACCGTTCATCCATGTGTCGGTGCCGCACACCGCCAAGGTGCCGGACGTCGGCGGCGTGGTCATCCACAAGATCCGCCACCGGCATGATTTCGAACGGTGGTCAAGGAGTGGGCTGCCGCGCACGGTCCCGCCGGTAGCCGCCATCCGGGCCGCACACTGGGCGGTCAGTGAGCGGCAGGCCGCCACCGTTCTCATGATGGGTGGCCAGCAGCGGCTCTACTCGCCCGCGTGGCTGGCCGAGACGCGGATCGTCATCCGAGGTCGCAACCGACGCAAGTTCATCGACGACATCATCAGGGCCGTCGAGGACGGGATCCAGGCCCTGGGTGAGTTCGACATCACTGAGCTGTGCCGCCGCCGTGGGCTGCCGCCACCGACGCACCAGATCCAGCGGCGGGGGCCGAACGGCCGCATCTATCTCGACATCGGGTGGGAGGACATCGGGCTGTTCCTCGAGATCGACGGGGCTGGGCACACCTGGGGCGTCAACACCTCTCACGACCACCTGCGGGCCAATGCCGTGACCCTGCAGAAGGGCACCGTGCTGCGGATGGACATCATCGGTGTCCGGCTCATGGGTGAGGAGTTCATGGATCAGGTGTGCGCGGCGCACGCCCTCCTGACCGCGCGCCGGAAGGGTGCGGTGGCCTAACCGATCCCGAGCCCGGAAGCGATCGTCAGTCCGGCGACGACCGTGGCGAGGGCGATGGCGACGACGAAGCTCAGCGCCCAGACCGGACGCGGCAGCCAGGTCAGCTGGGCGAGGACCGCCGGGTCGCTGCCCCGATCACCCGGCCCGCCGACAGCCACGGCGGCGAGGTGGCGCCAGGCGCCGACGATGAGGACGATGCCGGCTCCGACAAGGACGTGGGTCTGCAGGGCGTCGTCACGCCACCACCACAGGGCGGCGGTGGCCGCCAGTGCCGCGACCATGACGAGGAGAGTCAGGACCGAGCGGATGCGGATGAACGCCAGCGCGAGGAGCACGACGAGCGAGGTGATGAGCGGTGCTCCGTAGCCGTGCTCGGCCAGGACCACCATGACCGCACCGACGACAGCCGGCATCGGATAACCCGCCCAGGTCGTGATGATCCGGCCGGGGCCGCGTCGCTTGCCCACGGTGACGGCATGACCGGACATGTCACCCCGGACGACGAATCCGGTGAACTGGCGGCCGACGAGCACCCCGACGAAGGCGTGCCCGAGCTCATGGACGAGGGTGATGGCGATCCGGAGCACCCGCCACAGCGGTCCGATGACGACGACGGCCAGCGCCAGGACCAGGGTCGCGACGAGAGGAGACCCCTCGAGCGGGATCGCCTCGGCCACCGGGCGCACCCGGTCGGCGATCTCGGTCGGCCAGTCCATCGCCCAGCGACCCTATCGCTCGCTTCCCCTCCGATGTGTGGAGGTGCGAGGCGTCGGTGCTGTGCCGTCGCATACCTCCAATCAGGGGAGAGGGGGAGGCCTCCGGTCTCCCACCACATGAGTGGAGGTGCCCGACGTCGCAACTGCGACGCCGGACACCTCCACTCAGGGTGTGTTGCGGTGGGGCCGGACTCAGAGCTGGGTGCTGAACGCGCCCGGGTTGGCCTCGAGCCACGCGGTGACGGCCTCGGCCTCCTGGCCCTCGCCGAACTCGTTGACCACCATGTCCTCGAGCGAGCCGTACTGGTCGTCGTCGAGCTGGATGCCCGCGATCAACTCGGCAGCCTCGGGGAATTCGTCGGCGAAGCCGTCCTTGCCGAGGAAGTGCAGCGACTCCGGCTCACCGAAGGCGCCCTGCGGGTCCTCGAGGTCGCGCATGTCGAAGGCGCTGTTGGCCCAGAACGGACGCCACAGGGTCACGACGATCTCGTCCTCGTTCGTCGTCGCCCGCTCCAGCTCGGCGAGCATGGCCGGCGTCGAGGAGGTGACGAGGTCGAGGGTCAGGCCGTACTCCGGGATGACGGAGTTCTGCACGGCGCCGGTCAGGCCCGCACCGGCCTCGATCCCGATGATCTGGCCACCGAGCAGGTCGGAGTTGTCGTTGAGGTCCTCGATGGAGGTCAACGTCGAGTAGTCCGGGACGGCCAGGGTGAGGATCGCGCCGTCGTAGTACGCGCCGAGGCTGTCGATCCGGTCGCCGAACTCCTCCATGAAGTCGGCGTGCGTCACCTCGGGCCAGGCCGAGGGGTACATGTCGAAGTCGCCACCGGCGAGTCCGGCGTACAGGACGCCGGGCTCGGTCAGCTCCTGCATCTCGACCGTGTAGCCGAGCTTCCCGAGCTGGTTCTCCAGGAGGTATGCGGTGCTCAGGCCGTCCGTCCAGGACGGGATGAAGCCGAGCACGATGGTGCCGGAGACCTCACCGTTGGCGGCGTCTCCGTTGGCGGCGTCGGTGTCGCCGTCGCCGTTGCCGCAGCCGACAAGGCCGACGGCAACGAGGGAGGCGGCGCCGATGATGGCGCCGAGGCGAGTGGTTCGTCGCATGGTCATGCGATGGTGTCCTTCCGGTTCTTGGGCCGGGCACTGGTGTGCCCGAACGGCTCGGTGCCGTCGCCCATGGAGTTGGCTGTGGAGTTGGCTGTGGAGTTGGCTTCGTCGGTCGGCCTCACGCATCACCCCTTCGTCAGTGCCGGGGTGCCGGCGGGGTCGTCGGTCTCGACCGAAGTGCGGGTCTGGGTCTTTCCGGCCGCGCCTCTGCGCGTGCGCATCGAACCGAGCAGGGAGTTGGGGTAGTTGCCGGGATTGCCGAGCGCGGCCGTGACCCGGTCGAGGAAGATCGCGAGGAT
>JAAYSB010000184.1 GCA_012518475.1 Intrasporangiaceae bacterium
CCGCGCCCCACCGGAAGCCGACGCCGCCGAGGACGACGATGACGAGGAGCGTCAGGGTGAAGTCGGCCGAGGTGACCCGCGGCGTGGTGCCGGACTGGAGGAGCACCATGCCCATACCCGCCATCGAGGCGAGCACACCCGCGGCCGTGAACACGAAGAGCCGGACGGTGTAGGGACGCAGGCCGAGGACCCGGACCCGGAGCTCGTTCTCGCGTGCCGCGGCCGCGACGTGACCGATGCGGCTGCGCTCGATCCAGACCGAGGCGAGATAGACGACGACGAGAATCGCGAGCGCTATCCAGTACAGGTTGATCGAGTTCCGCACGCCGATGAGCGCGCTCGGGACCATCGCCGAGGTGATCGAGACACCTTCCTCACCGCCGGTCAGACCACCGGTGTTGCGGCGCACGAGGACGTTCATCGCCTGGGCGCACGCGAGAGTGACCATCGCGAAGGTGATCCCGGTGACCCGCAGGGCCAGGGCACCGACCCCGACGGAGACGACGAAGGCGATCGTCAGGGTGATGAGCACGGCGATGAGCAGCCCTACCCCGCTCGGCAGCTCGGCCGGCAGGAGACGGCGCAGGACGATCGCCAGTCCGTAGGCGCCGGCACCGAAGAACAGGGCGTGACCGAACGAGAGCATCCCGCCGAGGCCGAAGACGAGGTGGTAGGAGAGCGCCAGCGCCGCGATGAGGAACGCATACGCGAGCACCTGCATCGTCCCCGGGGTGTACGTCGGTCCTGGCAGGACACCCGGAATGGTGATATTGAGCTTGGGCAGGAGCGCGACGAAGACGACGAGCAGCAACGCGAGGCCGCCCTTGATGAGTGAGGAACGGTGTGTCATGTGAGCTTCCTCCCCATCAGACCGCTGGGTCGCACGAGCAGGACAGCGGCGAGAGCGAGGACGATGATGAGGTCACCGGTCCCGCCGAGATAGAAGTTGGCGAACTGCTGGAGCACTGCGACAAGCACCGACGCGATGGCGGCACCGGGGAGCGACCCCAGTCCGCCGATGACGGTGACGATGAACGCATAGATGAGCATCGAGGTGCCCTGGTGGGCCGAGACGTTGCCGTAGTACACGCTCGCGAGGACACCGCCGAGGCCGGCCGCCGCACCACCGATGGCGAAGACCAGCGTGAAGGACTTGCGCACGTCGATGCCGAGGGCCGTGACCATCGTCCGGTTCTCGACGCCGGCCCGGATGATGAGCCCGTAGCGGGTGAAACGGAGGAACAGCACGATCGCGGCGAGCACGATCGCGGCGCAGGCGATGAGCAGCCAGATGTGGTTGGGGATCCGCGCCCCGAGGATCTCCGTCGTCCCTCGCAACCACGGCACCTTGCTCGTGATGATGGGGTCGGTGCCCCAGATCCCTTCGAAGAGCGCGACGGTCGCGAGCCCGAGACCGACCGTGACGAGCACCTGTTCGATGTGGCGGTTGTAGAGCCGGCGGATGAAGAGCAGCTCGGTGACGATCGCGAACAGGGCGCCGACGACGATGCCGGTGAGCATCGAGACGAACAGTCCGCCCCACGTCCCGTCGCCGACCCGCCGGCCGACCTCCCAGCCGACGAGGCCGCCGAGAGTGAGGAACGAGCCGTGCGCGAAGTTGAGGACGTGCATGAGCCCGTAGATGAGCGAGAGTCCGCTCGCCACGAGGAAGTACAGCGCGCCCAGGCCGATGCCCGTGATGAGCAGGAGGATGACGGTGCTCATGCCGACACCTCCCCGGCCGATGCGGAGGGGGTATGCGCGGGTCCCGTTGCGTGGTCGTCGTCGCCGCCGGAGACGCCGAGGTGACGCTGGATGAGATCGGCGTCGTCGAGGAACTCCGCTGCGGGACCGCGGTGGACGACGCGTCCACCGGACAGGACGATGACGTCCTGGGCGAGCTCGCGCACGACGAAGAGGTTCTGCTCGACGAGGCGCATCGGGGTGGTCTCGGCCGCGGTCTTGAGTACGCGGGCGACCTCGTTGACCAGACGCGGGGCCAGGCCCTTCGTCGGCTCGTCGACAAGCAGGAGCTCGTTGTCGTTGAGGAGTCCCCGGGCGAGCGAGACCATCTGCTGCTGACCTCCGGAGAGGGTGCCGGCGAGCTGCGGGCCGCGCTGGGTCAGCTCAGGGAACAGCTCGTTGACCAGGGCGCGGTTGGGCTTGGGCTGGCGCACCGCGAGGGCGAGGTTCTCATCGACGGACAACGTCGCGAACACCTCACGGTCCTCCGGGATGTAGGCGATGCCGCGCTGGACGATCCGATCGGTGCGCAGCCGCTCGATCGGCGTGCCCTGGAACTCGATGCTGCCGTCTCGCTCGATGATGCCGAGGATCGCCTTGATCGTGGATGACTTGCCGACCCCGTTGCGGCCGAGGAGGGCGGTGACACCCGTCGGCGCGACGTCGAACGAGACGTCCTCGACGACCTGCTGGCCGCTGATGCGCGCATACAGGTTGCGGACGGCGAGGATGGGTGCGGTGCTCACACGCTCTCCCCGAGATAGGCGCTCTGAACGGTGGGATTGGCCATGATCGCCTCAGGGGTATCGACGGCGAGCACCTCGCCGTGGTGGAGGACTGCGACGCGGTCGACGAGGCCGAGGACGACCTCCATGTGGTGCTCGACGAGGAGCACGGTGCGACCCGAGCGGTGCAGTCGGCGGATCACCTCGACCAGGCCCGGGACGTCGCCGGAGCCGACGCCGGCCATCGGCTCGTCGAGGAGGACGACCCGCGGTTCGGTCGCGAGAAGCATCGCGATCTCGAGCTTGCGCTTGTCACCGTGGGACAGGACACCGGCCTGGGCATCGGCGTGGTGCCCGAGGTCGACCTCTTCGAGGTGACCCCGGGCGACCGTCGTCGCCTCGTCACCGGCACGGGGGAAGGTGAAGGGTGAGGTGGCCTTGCCGAGCCGTGCCTGAGCGGCCATCCGGACGTTCTCGAGTGAGGTGAGTCCGGGGAAGACGCTCGAGGTCTGGAAGGTCCGACCGAGACCGACCCGCGCCCGCCGGTGGATGGGCATCGTGGTGACGTCCTCACCCTCGAGCAGCACGCGGCCGCTCGTCGGGGTGTGGACGCCGGAGACGATGTTGAACAGCGTCGTCTTGCCGGCCCCGTTGGGGCCGATGACGCCGAGCATCTCGTGCTCCGCCACGGCGAGGTCGACGTCCTTGAGGATCGTCGCCCCACCGATGCGCAGTCCGATGCCCTCGAGGGCGAGTGCGGGTCGGTCGGTCATGACTTCGTCAGATCTCCAGCTCGGTTCGGCCGTGGGGCTCGTCAGCTGCCCGCGACCGGCGGGGCAACCTCGGAGGCGTCGACGGTGTCGATGAGCTCTGGCGCGAACTGACCGCCCTCACCGGCGACCAGCTTGACCTGGTACATCGGCTGGAGGACGGCGTGGTCCTCCGCCCGGATCTCGACGTCACCCTTGACCGAGGAGAAGGTCGCACCCTCGAGGGCGCTGATCATCGCCTGCACATCGGTGCCGCCACCCTCGGTGAGGGCGTGCGCGATCATCTGAGCGGCGAGGAAGCCGTCCGGGGAGAACAGGTCACCGACCTGGCCGTCGGCTTCGAGGGCGTCGAGCATGGCCTGCTCAGCCTCGGTCTGACCGGCACCGGCGAAGTAGTGGTTGAGGAAGGAGAGGTCCTCGCTCGCGGCGCCGTAGGCCTGGTAGGACGCGACGTCCCCGAGACCGGTGACGACGGTCGTCTGCTCGAAGACACCCTGCTGCTGGAGGGCCTCCCACATCGCACCGGTGGTGGCGCCGGCCCACGCGACGAACACCATGTCGGGCTCGGAGTTGACGATCTGCGTGGCGAACGGCGTGAACTCGGTCGCGTCCTCCGCGACGAGGACGCTGGAGACCTCGGCGCCGGCGCCACCGAGGACGGCCTCGACACCGGCGACGTTGCCCTGGCCGAACGCGTTGTCCTGGGCGAAGACGAGCACGCTCTTGCCGGAGATGTCGTCGAGGAAGGTCCCAGCGGTCGCGACGTCCTGGAAGGTCTGCCGGCCGGAGCGGAAGGTGTACTCGTTGATCCCGGTGACGGCGTCGGTCGCGGCCGGACCGGAGATGAACAGCGTCTCGTTCTGCACGGCCTGCTCGGCGAGCTGGGTGGCGATACCCGAGGAGGCCGAGCCGGCGATGATGGTGACGCCCTGACCGACGAGGTCCTTGAACTGGGTGACCGCTGTGTCGGGGTTGCCCTGGTCGTCGACCCACTCGAAGGTGACGTCGAAGCCGTCCAGCTCACCGTCGCCCTCGGTCACGTAGTCCCAGCCCGCCTCGAATCCGGACTGGTAGGCCGCGCCGTACGCGCCCAGCGGGCCGGTCAGCGAGGTGAGCATCCCGACGGTGACGGGGGTCGCCTCGCCCGCGGGGGCCTCGGCGTCGGTCTCGGCGTCAGTGGCGCCGTCGGTTCCGGCGTCAGTTGCGGTGTCGGCCGTGCCGGCGTCGCTGCCGGTCTCGGAGTCGGTTGGGCTGGGCGCGCAGGCCGAGAGCGCCAGGGCCGAGGCGGCCGCGAGCGTCACCGCGACCTTCGAGTAGGAGATCCTCATGGGTGTGCCTTTCAGTGCAACGAGGGGACTGCGATGACGAAGTTCCTGGCGTTCGCGGTGGCGCACCGAGCACGACGTTGTGCCAACACGAACCTGACAGGTGATTCAGGTGTCAGGAAACGTAGCCCACACGGTGCTGGGCGTCAAGCGACCGTGATCATTTCGAGATGGTTCGCCTCAGGGCAGCGGCTCGCCTTTCATGACCTGCGACTTGTAGACCGAGGTGATGACCACCCCGTCGAGGAACCGGGTGAGCCTCTCGGCTTCGGCGGCGAGCCGCTCCACCGCGGCATCGTCGGTTCCCGGGCGGGTCACGACGGAGACCACCCCCTCCGGATCCTGCACCCACGCGCCGACGATCCGTCCGTTCCACCAGGCCGTCGTCCCGATGTTGCCGTTGGTGTCGACGAGATACGGGACGTCCTCCGGGGCGAGGTACCAGTCCCGCTGCTTCCAGCCCATCGACGTCGAGTCGAGGGTGGGCAGCAGCGCCGCCCAGTCATCCACCACAGCGTCGCGGTCGCTGTCATCGGGCAGGACATAGCCGACCAGCCCGTCCTCGAGGTCGACACTGACGGCGCCGATGTCCGCGAGGGCCTGGCGCACGATCCCCTTCGTCGCGCCGAACCACCAGACGATGTCCGTCTCGGTCGCCGGACCGAAGGCGGCGAGATAGCGGGCGGTGAGCGTCGCATACCCCTCCTGGGAATCGGTGCGTGCGGGCACCTCATCGAGCCAGTGCTCGATCGCCGCCCACCGGGGGCGGGAGGTGCGCCAGTGGCCGGTGTTCTCGGCACGCATGATTCGCCCCTCGGCGCCGAGGAGGACGAGGACGCGGGGCGCAAGCGGCTGGCTGCCGCCGTACGACTTGCCAACCGCATACTCGATCCGGCCCTCGATCTCAGGCACCTGCTCGCGCAGCTCGGCCGCCGAGAGCGCCGACCCGTCGGAGAGCCGCTCGAGGACCGCGGCTGACGCGGTGCGCAGCCAGGCTGTCCCGTCCTTCGCGAGACCCGCCCGCTCGATGTCCCGGGAGATGACCCGCCACTGCTCGGCGGCGACCCGGGCGCTCGTGCTCCCCCAGACGTGCGGGAGCAGGTCGCGCGGAAAGGTGAACAGCGTCCGGCGCATCGCCAGCTGCTTGACGACAGAGCGGTCCGCATAGAGCGCCTGCTCGACGTCTGCGACCGACAGGTCGGTGCGGGCCGCGACCCCGAGGTGGACGGTCGGGGGCTCGGTCGAGTGCAGGGCGACGAGTCGGTCGGCGACGGCCTCGACGGAGGCGAGTCGGCTCGCCGGGGTCAGAGCGTGCCTCGTCGCGAGGCGGGCCCGGCGCTGGGCGTTGGTGATCACCGGCCCAGCCAACCAGATCGGACCGTCAGACGCTGTCCTCCCAGCGGGGCTCGTCGGCTCCGAAGGCGCCGCCGAGTCGGCTGAACGAGGTCTGCTCGCCGCGGCTGAAGGATGGCTTGCTCGAGACGACGAGTCCGCTGTGCCCACGGACCACGTCCTGGTAGGCCTCGGGCTCCTCGACGAGGTGCGCCGGCTCCTCGTCCGGGCCGGAGGCCGAGAGGAGCCAGTGAGCGGTCGCCGCCAGAGCCGTCGAGACCCGCCACGTGCCCCCGGTCAAGGCTCGGGCACGCAGCGCCGAGAGGATGCCGGCGGCGAGGAGGTAGCCGGTGGCGTGGTCGAGGACCTGGGCCGGCAGCACCCCTGGACGCTCCCCGTCGGGCGACTCGTGCAGGGCGATGCCACTCGCCGCCTGCACGATCGAGTCGAAGCCGCGCCGGTCACCCCAGGGGCCCTCGGCGCCCCACGCGCTGAGGGTGGCGACGACGAGGCTGGGATGGGACTTCGCGAGCGCGTCCGGTGAGAGGGCGAGGTCGTCGAGGGCCCCTGGACGGTATCCGGTCACGAGCACGTCGGCCTCGGCGAGCAGCTCGTCGAAGGCCCGCCGGTCCACCGCTCTGGTGAGATCGAGCAGGGTGGACCGCTTCTCGCCACTCACCAGGGTGTACTGGTCCTCCGGCTCCGGGAGGTGCGGGCTGTCGACGCGCAGGACGTCCGCGCCGAGATAGCCGAGGGTCGCGGTGGCCACCGGTCCGGCGATGACCCGGGTGAGGTCGAGGACCTTGGGTCGGTAGGGCGCCTCCTTCGGCCCGGACTCGCTCACCTGCACCCGGCCGATGAGGGGCAGCTTCGAGGCAGCCCTCCCGGGGCGGCTGCGACTCCACTCGTCCGCAGGACGGACCCGCACAGCCACTCCCCCGGCGGCGGTGACCTTGTCCTCGACAGCCTTGGCGCGCATACCCCCGACTGCCTCGGCCAGATCGTCCCGGGTGGCCGACTCCGGCAGGCCGAGCGCCTCGAGCAGGCGCACCCGGTGGTGGTCGTAGTTCGCGTGCGTGCGCACCCAGCCGTCCTTCGCGGCGAAGAAGCCGGAGAGCGGCGCGAAGCCGACGACCGGGGTGCCGTTGATACTGCTCAGCTGGTCGTTGCGGAAGGCGACGGACACCTGGCGCGGGTCGACGACCACCTGCGGTCCACCCCGCAGGGCGATCCCGCTCAGCCCGGCTGCGGCGACCGAGCCGCAGGCGAGGGCGTTGACCGGCAGACCGGAGGGCAGGCCGTTGCCGGGGTGGATGAGGAGGTGGGCCGACGCATACCTCTCATCCAGCCCGAGGAGGGGCAGGACATCGGCCAGGAGCGCATCGGAAGGAAGTGCCATCCCCTCTACCTTAGGCGGGTGCGAGAGTAGCGTGACGACCATGTTCACCGCGATGCACACGCTCATCTACGCCGACGACGCCGACGCCGCCCGCGCCTTCTTCCGGGACGTGCTGGAGCTCCCGCACGTCGACACCGGCGGTGGCTGGCTCATCTTCAAGACCGGTCCCAGTGAGCTCGGGGTCCACCCGACCGCCGGCGAGGGCTGGTCCACCCCGCGGCACCACGAGATCACGCTGACCTGCACAGACATCGAAGCCACCGTCGCCAGCCTGACCGAGCGGGGCGCCGTCTTCACCCGCGAGATCCGGGACGACGGCTTCGGCCTGACCACCGAGGTCGAGGTGCCCGGCGCCGACCCGGTGATGATCTATCAGCCGAAGTACGACCTGCCGGCGCTCATGGACTGACCGCTCACGGACTGAGCCGCGCAAGAGCGTCCAGCGGCCGTGCCACAACCTGGCAATTACCAGGTTGTGGCACGGGACGCGCGGCGACGCCGCGGTATGCCGCCGGCCAGTGCCGCAGCCGCGTTGAGTGCCCAGTGGACGGCGATGCCAGGCAGGACGGAGTCGGTGCGCCGCCGCAGGACCGCGAATCCGAGCCCGGCAAGGGCGGTGGCGAGGACCACTCCTGCAACGGTGGTCACCGTGCGCCCCCGGCCGTCTGCCACCGACCCGACGGCCTTGGCCACTCCGGCGTTGTCGTGGCTGAGGCTCGCGGCGCCCAGCGCGTGCCAGAGGCCGAACGCCGCCGCCTGCACCACCGTCGTCCCCACATCACCGAGATGCCGGCGCAGCAAGGCGTCGAGGACCGAACGGAACAGCAGCTCCTCCGGCACGGCGACGCTGAGCGGGATGGTGAGGAACGCACTCCGGACAGCGGCGGCCGGGTCGGCATACCGGCTGTCCTCCCGGAAGCCGGACGCAGCGGGGAGAGACGCGGCAGCTGCCA